>JABMQQ010000015.1 GCA_013202495.1 Fidelibacterota bacterium
GAATTAATAGATATCCAAAAAACATTGATAATTCATCTAATTGGATCCCCAATAATTTTTACCTTGATTTCATTGTTCTACATCACAAAAATGAATTACACTTCTCCCCTACAAACGGGAATCATCTTTTTGTCGATCATCATTTTACTGGATTTCTTTTTGGTCGCATTGGTGATAAATCGGAGTTTTGATATGTTCTTAAGCCCGATAGGTACGTGGATTCCATTTTTATTCATTTTTCTTTCAACATATCAAACAGGGATGATGGTTGGAAAGCGTCAGGGCGAACCAGAGTCTACCGAATAAAGAGCCGTCTTTGAACCTGTGGAACGACATCGGGTAATCCTGCCTTGGGTGGCGGGGCTTGAAGTGAATAGATTGTTTCTGGCAAAGGAGAAAACGACATGACCAATTCCAGCGACCCAACCTTTCCAATCAGAGAAAAAGCCGCGGCATTTGAAAATGTCGTTACCGGGACTTCATGCAATCAAAGCTCCTTCAAAACAAAGCGTGGATCCTTTTTCTTTGCTGGCCCTGGAGCAAAAGGCATCGGATTTAAAGCCATGTTCAAGCTAAAGGGATCAATGCCACAAGCTTAAGCACTAGCCAAAGATATGCCCAAGCGTTTTGAGGTCGGATCCACTGGTTGGGTAACCACCAGATTTTCCGTAGAAGAGCCCCTCCCACCAGCGATCTGGGAGAAATGGCTTGAGGAATCCTATCTGATAACCGAGAAAAAAATCTAAAGAAGCGGTGATGAACTTGCACCGCTTCAGCCTGCTTGGAATGCTTGCCTAAGAGCATAATGAGTAATCATTCGAGTCATATAGTCGCGGTGGTTGCCATCTTACAGAATCTAGATAATCGGATTCTATTAATTCATGATTCTAAACGAGGTTGGGAATTACCCGGTGGAAAAGTTGAAGAAGGTGAGGACCTGATTCAAGCGCTGCATCGGGAGCTGTTTGAGGAGACCGGAGCCCGAGGAGAGAACTTTAAGCTTTTCAGCATTTACTCCCGGATTGATATACCATCTGTGGTCTTACATTGCTTCAGGGGACAATATCTATCTGGAAAACTTCAGGGAGAGACGGCCAGCAATTCTGTAGAGTGGGTCGATGTCGCGCAGGCGGTGAAGTTAATTTCCCATCCAGCCATCCATCATGCCGTTGAAGACTACCAAAAAAACGAACCTGGAATTACGTATTGCAGTTACGTCGGAGAACCATTTAATATCCACGCCAGGTATGTGCTATAATTTACCTGTCCCACTTATTCTGGTTTCTTGGCGTGCTTGAGACCTCTGACACTCTCCGCTTGCAGCATATAACGCAGCATACGAAATGCCACAAATTCCGGGCTGAATAATCGAATCCCCCTAGCCATAAAGAATACAGGTCCCACAAAAAGAAGATTCATAAAAGCTCTGTAAAGGGGTGATACATCTGGAAATCCAGTCATTTTTACAAAACGGCTGGGTAAAACGGGATAGAGTTCAGGATAGGCCTCTAAAAGTTTGGGAATGCCTTCTTTTCCAAACTCATACTTCAAGGCCAGACTGTTTCGCAAGGAATTATGCAGGCAAAACGCCACCGCTTCAGGTTCGAAGTGAATCTGGTTTTGTGGCTGGGCACTTATCCGGTGGGCTAAATCGATATCTTCAGCTTCGTGGTGATCAATATTCTCTGCATACCCGTCAAAAGCCTCAAAAACTGTTCTCCGGATTGAAAAGTTTGAGGTGTTTACATAACGCAGGGGTGGTGATTGTTTTGATCCTGCCTGTGCTGCCCAGCGGCGAGTGCTGCGATAATCACTATCCAGAAATCGAAACCAGCGATTCTTTTTTACAAAGACCGGCAGATAGATTTCACCCATTACTGCAGCGGTGGCTGCGTCTTCATAAGCCTCGAGGTGACGATATAGTAGACCGGGGGAAATTTCCAGGGCGCTCTCCAGAAAAAGGATAATCTCATTGTTAGCAGCACCCACACCCAGGTTACGACCTCTTGCTCGATTTGTGGAGTTGTCTACCGAAACAAACTTCAAATCGAATGAGAATTGATAGTCTTTTAAAACGGCTTCAACTTTTTCGGTTAAATCCTGTAAGACCATGATGACCTCAAACTCCAGGTCCTCATGCTCGAGACGCTCGCAATCCGTGAGAATGCGCACACAGGCGCCGGGGTCTGCGTTGGCAAAAATGACAATGCTCAACTTAGGCCAGGTCACGGGGTAACTCCTTAATCCAGCCTTGTTTTAGATAGAGATCATAGACGGAGCGCATGACAGCGTCAACACTGTGGGTCTTTTCCACCCATGCTCTCCCAGCCTTTTTCTTTTGAATGATCAGCTCTTTGTTTGAGATCAGTTTCACCAGGTCTTCGTAGAGCGACTCCTTGTGAACATTCACAAAGGGATGCTCTCCCAGGAAAGTTTCATATTCTGGTAAAAGATTGGTGCAGCAGGCCAGTCCCATGGAAAAAGATTCCACGGAATTCATACCATACCCCCAGCCACCCAGGTTGGCAACCTGATCAATATAGATATCACACCCTGCTTTCTTCTTAAGGGTAACCTCATGAGGCTCATTTTCAATCAACATAAACTCAATACCGTGACTCTTTTCAAGTTTTTGGCAGGCCTCAATGATGACATCTGATCCCTTCCAGTAACGATCACGCGTCGCATGACAAATTTTTAAAGGTTCGTTAAGCTCATAGCGCGGGGAGTGATTATTCACTTCGAAGGGCAGAAACACATATTTCATGTTGGTGTGTTTCTTCAGGAGATCCAGTTCGCTTGATGTGTTGATATCCACCAGCTTGTCGATCCAGGGAAACACGCCGCGGGTGCGCATGTCCACACCGTGATAATTGGCAATGATATGTTTGCCCTGTGCTTTCAACTCATCAAAAGGCCAGGCTGAAGTTCTCAGAAAACCGTGGCCGCCCTCAAGATGATAGATGTCGTAATCCAGAAGACCGTGGGTTTTTAGAGCCCGCTTCAAGAGGGGTTTCCATATTTGATCACGCATGCTAAAAAAGAGGGCTCTCTGAAAAGAAGGTTTCCATTCCGGTGGATACCCCTGGGCATCTTTATAAAGTTTGCTCTCATCACTAATCAGGCTTTTGGTTTTTTTAAAAAACTCTGTCTTGGGCAGAAGTGGCAGATCCAGACAAATGTCTTCAGGAAAACCTTCTGCCGTGGGAAAGAGGGTCACAAAATTGGCTTGATTCCCAAGCTTGCGGTGGGCGTCCACAAAAAGCTGGAGGGTCCCTGAGGTGTTCTCAGAGCGCAGATATAATATTTTTAGCTGATGTCCCATGCATTCCTTACTATGAGATGTAGATACAGCCGGTACTGTCTCCTGGTCAGCTCTAAATCTTGCTCAATTCGTCTCTTGAACCGTCTTTCCATACTTTTTGGGAGGTCAATCGTTTTTAATAGCGACCAGACAAGGGGGTAGGTCAAAATGGTTCTTTTGAGTTCGGGATGTTTCTTCAGTAGGGCTGGCAGACCGACACGCCCATACTCTTGAAGCCGGGTTCGGATTTTGGTGTGGGTTTCCAGCTTAATCCGCTCTAAAGGCAGGTCTTCGATGATGATTCTGGTGGAATAGCCCCTTTTGTCCAGACGGTAAATCAAATCCATTTCGTGTCCGCCGTAATGTTGCATTGATTCATCGAAACCACCCAATTCGTTGAAGACCGCTTGCCTAATGATTGCAGCTGTAAACAGGCTCTGTTTGATTGATAGGCCCCTTTCGGGTCTGGTCAGACGTCTTGTTTGGTTTGCTAAAAACGACTGGAAGTGACTTGTCTCGAGCTGGCGGGCTTTTTCTATCTCGTGTTGCGCAAAATCAAACTCATGCTGGGCTATAAAAGCGTGTATTTTCTGAATATAGTCTTGTGGGAAACTTAAAAATGCTGATAAAAAAACGATGTGTTTCCCTCGGGCACTACGAGCTCCCAGATTCCTCGCAATCGCAGCCCCCTGATTCACATCATTGCGAAGCAGTCGCCAGTTTTTTGGCGAGTTGCTGTTTAGTTTTAAGGGTGGGCTGGAACCATCGTCTATCACTATAAGCTCCCAGGTTTCATCTGGTTGGTTAGCAATAAATTCGCCTATAATCCGATCCAGATTATCCTGATCGGTGAATGCTGGAAGCACAATTGAAATCATTACATCTGAATTCATATAATTGACCCCGTCCTCACCCCTCTGTGATCGATACTCAACACCAAGCAAAACCCTTTTTGTTAGAACCTGTTCGTCTGCCGCTGAAAATAAAGCCAATCCCTCCTGGATGAAGCACATTGTGGAGCTCTCAACATATTCAAGTTAATTGAAAAACCTTTTCCAGACTCATTTTGTTCCCTCTAGATTGAATGTTGTGATATCAAAGACTGAAAAACCGTTTTCCCTGAGGAAATTTCCTTTTCCTTTTCAGGCTATGTTCGCCATTTGTAGCGATGTAGACCATGCCATTTCCCTCCCCGCCTATCTGGAGTTTATGAGGTTTTTAAACACCGAGCAACAAACATCCTACGGAAAGGGTGTTGGCCTGGAGATATCGAATAGTTTTTGGTTTTACAATGCTGTTGGGGATGAGCAGCTTAGTTATTTTCAAGGAACTTCAAGTTTGGAGAGCGAGTTTGCGGGTGTTTGCCGTGATTTATGGAGCTCCGGCCATATTGACACGCTGCATGGTTATGGTGACTTCAACAGGGGTGGCTTTGAACGACACTATGCAGAACAAGCTCTTGAAGAGTTTGAAAAATGGAATGTCAAAATCCCCGTTTGGGTAAACCATGGGAACGATAACAACCACCAGAAGCTGGGAAATTATCCTGGGTTTGATGGTGCAAACCCTAGTTCAAAGGCCTACCATTTTGATCTTCTCCGAGAATATGGAACACGCTTCTATTGGGCTGGCAGGACCACCCATGTTTGCGGTCAAAAAGCTGCTTTTTCTCTGGGAAATGAGGCTCATAAACTTCTGCAATCTTTAATTGTAAAAACTAAATATCGACATGTCCAGCGTCCGCTTCCAGATACTGTTAATCGTCTTCTAATACCGGCCAAACAGGCAGATGGGGGTGAGCTGCTGGAGTTCCAGCGGTTTATTTCGCGCTATGGTCAGGTTAAAAATACTGACTTACATGACCTCAGTTTGCAGTTAACTCGAGGTAATTTATCTACATTAGTTAAAAATGAAGGCTACATGCTGTTGTATACCCATATGAATGAGCACCTGCCCGAACAACAAGCTCTCCCGGCTGGTGTTGAAGCGGGGTTTCGACTGCTGTCAGAATATTCTCAAAATGGAGATTTACTGGTGACAACAAGCTCGCGCCTGTTACAGTATGCTGATATTCATGAGCAGCTCGCCTGGGAAACGAAGTACTCGTCCGGCCAAACACAAATCCATCTTTTCCGTCTTGATGCCCGCCCGCTAGCAGTAGAAGCTCTCCAAGGCATAACTCTTTATTGCACAGAACCAGAAAAAACCGCCCTTTTTTGTGGTGAAAAAGAGCTTTCTACAAAGATTAACCCCCTCGATTCATCAGGCAAACCCTCTATTTCTGTGGTTTGGGAAGCACTTGAGTTCCCTGTTTGATATTCAATTTCCTTGAGTCCGCCTTAAGAAATCCTAACTTCCAAAAAATGATGGAGAATTGAAGTGCTCAAGCATCTATTTCAACTTATACAAATCTTATTCTCGGTGGTCTTCTGGCGACAGTGTGTAAAAAAGTTTCGATTTTTTGTACATGATAATGTTTTGGCAATACCACGATTAGCATCCATGGGTCCGGGAACCACCATCTCCCCCTCAGCGGCTTTTGCCTACCCGGAGAATATTTCCCTGGGGGCTAATTGTCTTATCAATCACAACAACCGACTCTATGCTGGCCCGGAAACAAAAATCGTGTTGTCAGATGGTGTTATGGTGGGTCCAGATGTGTTTATGACTGCTGATTATTTTTCTGCGTCTATGAAAGATTCAACTGCAACCCATTCGGGTAAAGCGGCTGATATTTTTATTGATAAAAATGTTCGTATTGGTGCCCACAGTATCATTCTACCAGGAGTCGTAATTGGATCAAACGCCTCTATCGGTGCTGGTTCAGTAGTAACAAAAGATGTTCCGGACAATGTGATGGTTGCAGGTAATCCTGCCAGGGTTGTAAAAACATTATCTTAGGTGATTATGCGTCACCGATACTTTTTAAAGCCTGTTTAGTCTTTTCTTCTTTTAATGTTTGAATAGTTCTCGTCTGATTTGCTTCAGCGACAAAACCCCGACAAGATCCAACAATGGAAAATAGATGATAACCAGCGCCAGGTTAACCAATAAATATTGGTTTTCCAGGAGCATGGGGATAAAAAAGAGCAGCCCGATCACGATAAAATTTTTGACCATTTTCCCGAAATTGTAGGGCACGGGGTAAAACCTGCGAACTGTAAAATAGATGACCAGGCCTTGAACAATATAGGTCAATACAAGGGCATAACCGGCAGACAGAAAGCCCCATTTAAGCACTGATAAAAACAGAATATTCGCGCTGATATTCACCAAAAAACCAATCCCGGTAAACAGGGGAATGTATAGCGTCTTTTTCTTGATGTAGGCCCCAACAATAAAGTTTTGGGACAGTCCAAAAAGCATATTTCCCAGCAAAATGAACGGAACCACCTTGAGTCCTGCATGGTATTCCGTGGCAATTATGTAGATATCACCGTAAGGCAGCTTAAGCAGTTCTACCAGCACCATGGAAACGCCAAGATAAATGAAGCCCGTAACGGCCACAAAGAGCGTGAAAATTCTAGCAAAGATATAGGGGGCATCGGGATCTTCTCCCCTTGAAAGATAAAAGGGCTGCCAGGCAAACCGAAAGGCTGTGATCAACAGGGCCATGACCACACCGATCTTATAACCGGAAGCATACAGGCCTACATCATGGGCTCCCAGATAATATTTCAACAGAAAGCGATCGCTCACGCTGATTAGAATTAAAAAGAAGACTGCTGGAACTGTGGGTAGGCCGTATTTGAGGATGTCTTTCCAGATCTGTCTGTCCCAACGGAATCGAAAATATTGCCACAAAACGGGAGAGCTGAGTAGAAACTTGGCCAAGGAACTGATGGCGTTGGATAAAAGGATACCCTCAAGCCCCATTTTTTGAAAGGCTACAAAATAGATATTCAAGGACAGGTTGATCAATACTTCCACAAAGACGATCAAAACATAATTGACCGGTTTGTTCACGGCTCGATAATAGACAATTGGGAGAAAAGCCAGAGCATCGAACAGAATGATCAGAGACAGGTAAAGCAGCATGACCGAGTTGGGGGGAATACTGATCAGCCCAGATGAGAATTTGGGTAAAATCAGATAGATGCCTGCTGTCAGCAAGAAGGTAGAGATAAAAATGCTGGTATAAACTGTATTCAATATCTGTTTGCGTTTGTCCTCATCCTTTTCCGGAATAAAGAAACGCATAAAAGCCGTGTCCATCCCATGAATGAAGAAAACATTGGTTAAAGCAATAAAGGAGTATACCAAACTATAGACACCATAGTCTTCGGTGCTGATCAGGTTGGTATAAAAGGGCAGTAATAAAAAGGTCATGCCCCGGTTAAGAATGTTTCCAACACCATAAACCAGGGTATGCTTTGAGAGTTGTTTTATGCTTGAAGCTGCTTTGCTCACTCTACTGGACCCCAAACTTCAAAGAGGGGACGGTACTCAAGAAAATCAACGGGGTAATAGGTCAACATGTTGAGCTTCTTGAGAAACAGCGGTTCTGACTCGGCTTCGAAAGTCATTTTTAGCTCATAGTTTCTGGTGCTACACAAAGAATCGAACCGGGAAGACATTTCTCTGGAATTTTCAAAACGCACACTGCTGCCTTCAAACCAGAACCGATTTACAACAGCCCAGTCATTGCCTGAGGCCCAGGTCTCTGGAAATTCAAGCGACTTAATGGATCGTCCTGAATAACGTTTGGACGCCCAGACATCCCAACCCGCCCTGAGCCAATCCGGGTTTTGTCCGGCATAATAGGGTTGGGTAATAATTCTGCCTTCAGGATTCGACATGTTATCACCAGCCCAGCGGAAAGCCTGTTGCATGATAACCTTATCCTGAAAATGTCCATGGGAGTGGAGCAGTGTACGGACAAACATGGGTGAAAAAAGAATAATCCCCATCAGTACAAACGCGATTACAGAAACCCTGGCAGAAACACCACTGGCTAAAAGAGATTTTCTCAATGCGTAAAAAGCCCTGACAATGCCCTCTGCGCCAATGAGAAACATGGCTGGCATAATGGGCATGAGTAGGCGTGGTTTAACGCCAAAATAGACAACCGAAAGTGAACCCAGAACCACCCAGGGCATAATCAGCCAGAAAACATCACGTCGCTTTTCCTTCCACAGGCCAATAATTGCCAGTACACCAAACATGGCCAGCAGAGGTGAGAAGAAATCCCAGGTAAACAACATGCGGTACATGATTCGAACCATGTTTTTTATATAGACAAAACCGCTAAAAATAAATTGTTCGCTATAATCCAGTTGACCATAGCCAATTTGAAATGGATTCCCGAAATGGGAGTAATTGGTAACCAGTTGGATGGAAATGCCGGCTAAAAAGCCAAAGAATCCAAGGAGCCAAAAGGACGGGTAAAGGTGAAAAGCCCAAATCCGACGATCACCAACGAGATAAATAAGAAACAGCGGCAAAAAGAAAACGTAATTCCAGCGAAAGACAAAAGCCAAGCCCAGCAAAAAGAAAGACAGAAATAGATCCCGAGGGCTTTGGGTGTCCAGGAATAACAGCATTAGATAGATGGCGCCCAACAGCATGGCCAGCGAACCTGGATCCGAGGCAGAATTAATGCTGTGGATAAATGGACTTTCAGCCAGGGAGAGAAAAATAGCTGCAATAATCCCTGTGGCCGGATTGAAGATTCTTTTGCCCAATAAGTAGGTGAAGGCCACAGCGAGAAAGATGAAGAACATGCCATGCCAGAAAGCACCTGATTCAGCATGGCCTCCCAGGATCTCGCTTAGCTGGATAAAGGGTATCAATGTCATGCTGGTGCCAATGGGCCAGATAGGTGTCTTCCCATCGATAAGATATTTTCCATGCTCCAGAATGCTTTCGGCGCCCGAGAAATAGGCCACTGGATCTCCATTATAGAGATATGGACCTTGAAATTGTAGACGTGGGAGTACCGTTATCAAAAACAGTACAAACAACACGAGATAGTGCTGTTTACGTGTAAATGGATTTATGGCCAGCTCGTCCTCCCTGATTCAATCAGAAATTAAGCTC
>JABMQQ010000016.1 GCA_013202495.1 Fidelibacterota bacterium
GCTCTGGCTGATGCCATAATGGCCCGGGTAATACACAATGCTCACAGATTAGACTTGAAAGGAGAATCCATGAGAAAGGTCAAAAACAGAGTAGTGCTTTCGGACACATCAACTTAAACTAGACAGACCTGAACAGGGGCGAATCCGGTGTCCGAAAGAAACCGGAATGAGTGTCCGAAACTTCCGGAATAACCACCCAGAGAATGTAGTTTCGAAAATAGTGAGAGATACTCAAATATCTAATTGCACGAATTTGGGTTGGATTAAGATCAAAAAAAAGTCCACCAAGGTGGACTTTTTTTTGAAGTTCTTGACCAGTGACTAGAAAATTGCGCTTAGGTCAACTTTCAGATTTGCGCCAGCGCTAATCCAAGAAACGCTTCCGCTATCACCAGATGATAGTGTAGCATTTGCCCTAACGTATGGATTGATCACCAAGGGAACTCCAGGGATCGCATAAGAAAAGCTAGCTCCTGCTGTCATTCCCACGCTTGTTCCATAATACCCTCCCCCAACTTCTGCGGATACTGCACCTGAAGAAGTGTTAAGAACAGCTGAGTTGAGTGTCGCCAGAGCAATGTATCCTTTATAATCTGCCTCGTCTGTGAAATCATACATCCCTAGTTCAACTCCTACTCCAATGTCTAGCGGACCGACACTAAAACCATAGGGGGTATTGGCTACTATTCCAAATATGGGCGCAGCTTTACCTGCACCTAATCCAGAACTCATCCATACAGGAAAACCAAAATTTACACCGGCAGTATATCCAATCAAAGCGGATCCACTAGTCACTTCAGTTTCCATGGTACCCTCTTCAGCCAGCATGGCTTCTAAAGCATCTCCAGCATCTTCTTCAACAACAGCCTCCTCAACAGCCGTGGTATCAGTCATGAGCATCTCGTCCATGGCCATGGTATCAACAACGGCAGAGTCTGCCACCATCTCTGTGGCTAATTCCTCAACAGAAGCTTCCATAGCTTCCTGACCGAAAGCAGCGACAGCAAATACAAGAATTAATAGTAAAGAAAAACGTTTCATGTTTCCTCCAAAGTTCTTCATTTTTTCAAGGTCAGGATGACCCAGTTTTAAAATTGATCTCGAAATACCCCCATCGAGGTCATATATTTCTCGATAACGCGTAAATAATACACTTCTTCATCCCTAAAAGCAACGTTCAATCCATTGTTCAATAAGGTTTTTTGTTCTGGGCAACTGTTGCTTTGAAGAGCAGGATATTTCTCCAAAAACTGCGTTGGGTTATGAGGGATAAGTTTAAAATATATTCCAAAGAACTATAATTGACCGGCGCTATATGTCTCTAGCATATTAATGATTCTTGTGGCTGCCTGACCTTCCCAATATATAGGAACTTCATAATCTGCTTTGAGTATCTCAGTAATTTGCTTTGATTTGTAAAAAATATCCTCAGGAAGGACAAGCTGATTACTACCCGCCCAAATGGTTATGGGTCGTTCTGTGGTGGGACGGATAGTTAAACAAGGAATCTTTAAATAGGTGGTCTCTTCCTGGATCCCACCAGAATCCGTAATAACGAGTGCAGACTCACTAACCAGCTTCAGGAAATCTAGATAGGCCAAGGGACCAGTAAGATAGATGTTTGAGGAAGATGTTAATCTATCAAGCAGTTTAAATTGTTCTAATTTGCCAAGAGTCCTGGGGTGGATGGGGAAAATTATTGGCATGAGTTCGGCAGTTTTCAACCATTCCTCAACGAGGATACTGAGTGAGCCCCCCTCATCAACATTTGATGGCCGATGAAAAGTCATCATCGCATAGGGCGTAGTATTTGTACGCCAAGAGAGATCAAGGGGATTCCCTTTAACATCACGGAGATTTAACTTTTGAGTGGACGCCAATCCCAGATGACTGACTAAACTATCTATCATGAGGTTGCCCAGCATATGAATATTTTTCGGATGAATCCCTTCAGAGATCAAATTATCAGTAGCATCAGTTGAAGTTGTGATAAAAAGATCAGTGATGGCATCAGTTACCAGGCGATTTATTTCTTCCGGCATATTACGATCTTGACTACGAAGTCCAGCCTCATAATGGCAAACTTTGATATGTAGCTTAGATGCAACCAGACTGCAAGCAGCCGTGGAATTTACATCACCAACCACCAGTACCATATCAGGTTTCTCAGAAAAACAAACAATCTCAAATTTCTCCATAATTCTTGCTGTTTGGGTGGCATGACTTCCAGATCCTACTTCAAGATTAATATGAGGTTTGGGGATGTTAAGCTGATCAAAAAAAGAATGAGACATTTTTTCATCATAATGCTGACCCGTATGGACCAAAATGGCTTCTAGAGTGGGATGATTCTTCATAGCATTCATGAGTGGAGCTATTTTCATAAAGTTTGGTCGGGCACCTGCTACCAGAATGATTTTGTATTTTTTTGGTCGGTTCAATTTTTGTGCTGCTCCATAAGTAATTTCGTGCAAACTAATCATTGAGACTTTTCTTCCAACATCCAAACCCACAAACCTCCAATCTTATGCTCTAATAAATCTTTGGAGAACATATACCCACCTTTATATTGCCGCGCTAAAACGGGGCGTAGTGTCTCCTTCTACCAGCCTACGCTTCCAGCTACGGCTTGGCAGGCAGGCTCCGACCTTTGTGTTTTAGCAACCCTTTGATGGGGCGAGATTGAGTGAGTTGAAAATTTATATCCTGCATTAGTGAAGATGTAGGAATTGAAAACGGAATATTAAGTAAAAAGGATTGATCCTTATGTCTGGAACTTTGCGGATGCGTGTCTTTCTGGTTGTGCTCCTGGTAGGAGCTGCTGCCTATATGCTGAGAGATACCATTAGCTATTACACAATGGATGAGACCCAAAGAGAAGCCCTCATTGAGAGTGGTGAGATGGATGAGATGCGCAAGAACATCATTCATAAAGGATTGGATCTCCAGGGCGGTATGCATGTTGTCCTTGAAGTCGATTTAGAAGAATTGATTAAAACACGAGTGGAAGATGGGGATGCTGAGATCGATGCTTTAATTTCCAGTAGCCTTGAAGAAGCTCAAAATAATGAAGCCGAATTCTTCCCCACCTTTGCCAAGAATGTGGATGCGACCAACATTCGTCTTGCTCGTTATTTCCCTATCTACGAAAAAGGTCCAAATTTAGATGTCCTGGATGCTCTGGAAGCTGATGCCAAAGACGCTGTTGATCGTGCTGAGGAGATTATCCGAAATCGCGTGGATCAGTTTGGTGTTTCTGAACCAACTATCCAACGCCAGGGTGCCTGGAGAATCGTTGTCGAATTGGCTGGCATTTCTAACCAGGCTCAGGCTCGAGAATTGATTCAGGCTACGGCTCTTTTGGAATTTGTCCTGGTGCACGAAGATCCTCAGTTGCTTGATGAAGTTATTCGTAATATTGACAAAGCCTGGGCTGCAGATATGGGTGAGGAGACTCCTGAAGATTCTACTGATATAGTGGCGGAGGTTGATACAACTGTCGATGAGATCGCTCCCAGTTTAGCTGATGTTCTTTCTGGAGATGAAGGTGATTCTCTTAGTATTACTGGCACAGGTGATGTTGGACGTCCCTTTTCTTCACTAATTAATGTAGGTAGCAACACTATCTGGGTTCCTGAAGAAAATGTACGCTCCATCAAACGCAAACTTGAAAAACCAGCGATAGCCGCTGCGGTTTCATCAGATAGCAAACTGGCCTGGGGTGTTTCACCACGTGACATTACAGGTGATGGTCGCATGCACAGAGCTCTCTACCTCATGAAGGGGACAGCTGAATTGACGGGCGACGTAGTAACCGATGCTCGTGAATCCTTAGGTGGGTTCTCAGGTGCTGAATTTGTAGTGCACCTCTCCATGAATGATGAAGGCTCACGCGAATGGACAAAGATTACAGCTGGTAACGTTGGTAAACGGATTGCCATTGTCATGGATGGCAACGTTCACATGGCTGGTGTTATTCGTGACAAAATCGCAGATGGCCGAACTCAGATTGAAGGTATGAATGATCTTCAGGATGCTAAGAAATTGGCCGTTGTTTTACGCGCTGGAGCATTGCCTGCTCCCATGGTCATTGAAGAAGAGCGCACCATTGGTGCTTCACTGGGAGCTGATTCTGTAGCAGCTGGTACACAGGCCACCGTATTTGGATTTATCCTGGTTGTTATTTTTATGGCAATCTATTATAAAGGTGCTGGATTAATCGCTGATGTTGCTCTCGTTCTGAATCTTGGATTTACACTGGCAGTTCTTTCTACTCTGAATGCTACTCTCACACTACCGGGTATTGCTGGACTGATTCTTACAGTAGGTATGGCAGTGGATGCCAATGTGCTCATCTTTGAGAGAATTCGTGAAGAACTACGTAACGCAAAAACCGTGAAGAAATCAATTGATGATGGCTTTAACAGGGCTTTGACCACCATTGTGGATGCAAACCTGACCACCATTCTGGCTGCTGGTGTTTTATGGCAGTTTGGGAGTGGAACTGTGAAAGGGTTCGCCACCACATTGTTCTGGGGCATTCTATGCTCCATGGTCACAGCTATTTTTATTACGCGCACTATTTTCATGGTCATGACTGAGCGTAAAACCATGACCAAGTTGAGTATCTGAGGATTTTGACATGTTTGAATTGATTAAAAATGTAAATATTGATTTCCTTGGCAAAAGGAAACTTGCCGGGATGATTTCAGGCGCGGTTATTCTCGCAGGTCTTGTGAGCATAGTGCTCCACGGCGGTCCACTGTATAGTATCGATTTTGAGGGGGGGACTGAAATCCAGGTGTTATTTACTGAATCCACTAATGTGGAATCGGTACGTGAAGCTCTCTCTGAAATCGGATATGGGGATGCTGCTATCAGGAGTTTTGGCAATGAAGATGAATTTCTAATCCATGTAAAGACTTCCACTAAAAGTGAAGAACAGGTAAATACCATCCGTGAAGCATTGGCAAGCATTCATGGGGGAAGTTATGAGATTCGTCGTCTTGAGACTGTGGGTCCGAAAATTGGTAAGGAACTAAAGGGTGATATGATTTCTGCAGTGCTCATCGCCATGGCGGGCATTGTTATATATATCTCTATTCGTTTTCAGTTTATGTATGCCATTGGAGCTCTGGTAGCTTTGACACATGATGTTTTGATTACCTTAGGACTATTCTCTTTGTTAAATATGGAGATTTCTCTCTCTGTTCTGGCGGCCTTTCTCTTTATTGTGGGTTATTCCCTGAATGACACCATTGTGGTTTTTGACCGCGTCCGTGAGAATGCCAAGGAAAAACGGCACGATGGTTTTATGTCAGTCATTAATTTGAGTTTAAACCAGACCTTAAATCGCACGGTGATTACTTCACTGACGACATTAACGGTGGTCCTGATTCTGTTGTTTTTTGGTGGCGAAGTCATCAAGCCTTTTGCATTTGCCCTAACAGTCGGGCTTGTAGTTGGAACCTATTCTTCCATCTTTGTTGCTGCCCCAGTAGTTTTGGCCTGGGATGAGAATCAAAAGAAAAAGAAGAACAGTTAGTACATTCTTTACTTATTACCGAATAGTTGAAAAGAAGCACCCCTTGGGGTGCTTCAGACTGTTGATAAAGCTCTCGCCGAA
>JABMQQ010000170.1 GCA_013202495.1 Fidelibacterota bacterium
AGAAATCTGAACCAAATATACCAATATACCAATATACCAATATACCAATATACCAAAAGAGGCTACCTCAGGTTCTGAGACAGCCTCTTTTTAATAAAATTTTCATTCCTACTTAGAAAACAAATTCAAAATTGATAGTCGGCATAAATGGTAATAGAACAAAGGTTCTATCCTGGAGACTGTTTGTTACCCAACTGTCTTCGTCAAAGTCAAGGTTCTTGCTATTGGTCAGATTAATAAGTTTCAAACTGATCTTCCCATTTACCCGCTCCCACGAGACTTCACGGTAGAAGGATAAATCAAGTCGATGATAGGCTGAAGACCACTTCCAATCTTGATCAGTGTCAAAATAGCGTTTCCCGGAAGCCAGAGAGAAATCCATTTTGTAGCCCATATTGTCTCTGAATTTGCCATCGAGGGTAAAATAAAATTCATGCTGCCTGTGTCCTGGGAGGAGATCCTTAACACCTGCAGAGTCAGTGAGGGTCGCCGTGGAGAATCGATATTTTGCCAGAGTGCGAACTCCAGGGGTTAACTTTTCCAGTGAAAGGTTGAGACCACTCACAAGACCTGATTCGTAGGGCACCAGCCATTTGTCCTGTGCACTAAAATCCCCCTGCCAGCTACTATCCAGGAGCGAGGGGTTCTCATGAAGCTGGGTGAAGACCTCTGCTGATAGGTCATAGCCAATGCGTGGCATGAAGCTACCTCCGAGACTAACATCCAGTTCACCAGGCATTTCGAGACTCTTATCCACAGGAATCAATATGTCCAGAAGTGGTTGACTCAATGTATTGGAGAGAGAGATTTCCCGGTTTGTGGGAGTGGATTGGACCAACGAGAAATAGGCGGAGTAAATGTTTGATGGGTCCCAGTCAACACGCAAACTTGGGTTAACAGCAAGCTTTTCTGAGAAGGAGGAATAGACGGTTTGTAACCCCACATCTGTTGACAAATTATACGGAAGCGTGTAACGATAGCCTGCCTTTGCCTTAAAGATCAAGCCAGAAACATCCTTCAATGCACTGGAATCAACATAAGCCACATCGGAATTTAGCAGATCAGCGCTCATTCCTGCTGAAACCATATTATTTCGACCCAGGAAGTATTCAGCATGGGTAGATACTCCGTAGGTACTCAGATCATTTGTGAAATCGCCATTCAAGTCCTGGGATAAACTAAAGGGAATCTGGTCAGCTCTCAGGAAGGTATGATAATTCTTCCCATACAGATTTGTAAGGATTGCCAGTCGAGGGCTAAATCGATGCTGTATGCGCCCAGAGATAAAACTATTGTACCAACTAGAGTGAGCACTGCGTCCCTGCGCACCCAACCAATGTAGTTTGTCAAAGGTTAAATACATATTACCAGAAACTTTGGTATCCTCACTGATATCGAAGGTGATTTTTCCATTCAAATCATAAAAATAATAATCAGGTCTGAATCTTCTGTAAACACTATCGGACTGGGTGGTACTTAATGAGTAGATCGCATCAAAATCCACGCGACGCCCAGAAAAGTACCATGAGCCACCGGCTGGATGAGGACCTGAGGTGGTGAGTCCACTTTCAACCAATCCCAGAATTGCCCGAACATCAGGGTTGGTTCGGTTGCCTTCTTTATAGATCAATTCAGTCGTGCCTACCGGGTCGGTAGTTGTTTGTCTGACATTTCCGGCACCATGATTTTCGATATGCTTCACCGCATCCAGATTGAACGCCGGATAAATATTGTAGAGGTGTCGTGTGTTCTCAACGGGAACACCATCAATAACATATCTAGTAAATTCACCTGTAGGATGCAGCCAGCGAGTCGGGGCTAAAAGCTCATACGAATAAACATTACCCTCAAGTTCCTCGGTTTCAATTAATTCAATATCTTTGAGTTGTTCAGGTCCAGGAAGTTGGGAGGTGATGGTATGCTCAGGCAGTTCCAGCAGCGAATCTATAACCACTACCTCCTCCCCACCTAGGGTTTGAGGCTTCATTTGGATTGGGATGATGATATGTGTATCATCTTCAAAAAAGAACTGTTTAATAAATGAGTTGTAACCCATATAAGAACAGACAACCTGTAGACTGTCATGGGATAAGCCACTCAGGTAAAAGTAGCCGTCCACATTGGAGGTTCCGCCTAGATAGGTGCCCTTAATAACAAGATTGGCATATGGCAGAGGTTCAAGTGTGACCGAATTCCTGATGGTACCAGAAATTGATTTGATTTGGCCAAAAAGCATGGGCACGGCCAGTAAAAGGATTAGTAGTCGGACATAGGATTTTTTCATTTTATTTCTCATTCCCCAAAAATTTCAATAACATATACATTATACCTTAATACCAGGTCACATTCCAATTAAGAAGTTTTCCTGATTCATATTTAAAAACCGCGGAGAAAATACCCGGTTGATCCAGCCAATCCATAAAAATCCGATCGCCCTCCCAGAGGGGAATATCCTTCAGATTTTCATTGTTAATCCATTGGAGATGACCCTCAGGGGAATCGATTAATTCTCCTGAAAACTCATCAAAACGATACACATGTACATACCAATCATTTTCGCCATCAAAATTTGGAAAGGTGATAAATCCTTTTAGTTGCGGACTGGATACCTCTAAACCAGATTCTTCCAAAACTTCTCTGATAGCACAAGCCTCAGGGGATTCTCCTCCCTCAACTTTACCGCCTAATCCATTCCATTTCCCCTCATGCATATCATCGGCTTTTTTGTTACGATGAAGCATCAAGGTCTTCTCACCATCAAGTATGTAACACAAAGTTGCTAGCTTATTCATCCTGTCTGTCCAAGTCTTTACAATGTCAATTGTTCCACTAGTGAAATAAAAAAAGTCCGGTATTAACCGGACTTTTTTTCACAATTATTGCTCTGAATCAGGCGTTTCTTACCAACCAGGTACTTACCAAACCCTGCATCAAAGAAATACCATTGTAAATTTTATCCCTATCTTCAACAGAGATATCTTTTAGCATTTCACCGTGTAGATCAGCATACTCTTCTTTAAGCTTTCCTACCAGAGTTTGACCTTTATTGGTCAGGCTGATTTTGGCGAATCGTCTATCTTCAATACTTTGAACTCGGTCTACCAATTTCTCAGCAAAGAGACCGTCAATAATTCTGGTCAAGCGGCTAGGAGAAAGGTGCATACTGGTCGCCAGCTCTTGTACAGAGTAAGATTTTCCAGCTTCAACGATTCTCAAACAACGGAACTCAGCAACTTTTAGTCCGTGGTCTTTGGCAAACATTTTCTCTTTGGCTTTACAACACCTCAATAAATCGAATGTCAATTCGGTGATTGCGCTGGCCTGTTGTTTCAGTTTCATGTCCATAACTTTTCCCCTTAATTTTTCTATTTTTTTCAAACTTTTCTATATACTTAAAATCATTGTCTTTGATAATGATTGCTATTACACAAAAATTTAGTATCGGATTGAACCTAAGACTAACATTTTCTTTGCTAAAGGCAAAAATAGTGAGTTTGTAGCTATTAACTATACATGATATTATCTACTACATTTATTTATGATGAGAAAAATCTCTATTGGATAAGGCCGATCCAGGTGGGCTCTGTTCATTGAAAATTCGACAGACATTTTGAATTATTCTCCATGACAAACGCAGAGTCAAAACCTAAACTATTGCCATGCAAAAACTAACTGACTATAGAGACAGCCGAATGCTTCAATATCCTGAAACCGTGGGCATTATCATTGTGAAGGACGAGGATGGGAGATACAATCCCATGTCGGCTTCATGGGTGATGCTCACCTCAATTGAACCCAGCATGATTGCCATTTCTATTGGATTTGAGCGCTACACCTATGAGCTCATGCGTAAACAGAGTGAATTTGTCATCAGCTTCCCATCAGCGGGAATGGCTGCTGAAGTAAAACTCTTTGGTTCAGAATCCGGTAGAGATATGGATAAATTGAAGCAGCTGGGAACACCGACACAGCCCGCAACTAAGATTGATGGCCTATTGTTGTCTGACGCGACTGTTAATTATGAATGCGTTTTAAAGGATACCCTGATAACCGGTGATCATATGATCTTTTCAGGAGAGATAGTGGCCAGCCACAAACATGTCGATGAACTCCCCAGACTCTACGTACTTGGACCCAAAGAATTCGGTGGTCTTTAACCCCTAGATCAGTGCAATTGAAATCTATTCGGATCTAATGAAGCCCGAGATATTTATCGTAACTTGAAGTATTGACTTCCACAGCCTTGGCATCGAGATCAATGATGCGATCAGACACGGTCTGGTTAAACTCATGATCATGTGAAGTAAATAAGATATTCCCTTTATAGCGGATCAGTCCTTCATTGATGGCAGTAATACTTTCGAGATCGAGGTGATTGGTAGGACCATCGAACATGAGCACATTTGAACCGGTGACCATCATCTTGGCAAACATACATCTGACCCTTTCCCCTCCAGAGAGAACATTGGTTTTCTTAAAGGCATCTTCACCTGAGAAAAGCATCTGGCCAAGCAGTCCACGGATATAGGGTTCATGTTGATCTACAGAATACATGCGAAGCCAATCGATTAAATTGTATTTTCCGGGTTCAAAATACTCCGTATTGTCCTTGGGGAAGTAAGACTGGGTCGTTGTAACACCCCATCTGGCAAAACCTGCATCTGGTTCCATTTCACCAGCGAGAATTTTAAACAGGGTTGTGGTCGCCATTTCGTTTTCAGCGAGAAAAATGACCTTCTCACCTCGTGCAACATGAAATGTGAGATTATCGAGTATCTTTTTGCCTTCTATAGTCTTAGTCAGACCTTCAACAGCAAGAATATCTTTACCAGCTTCACGTGCTGGTTCAAAGTGGATGTAAGGATATTTTCTGGTTGATATCGGCATATCACCCAATTCTAATTTTTCCAATTGTTTTTGCCTGGAAGTAGCCTGCTTGGATTTACTGGCATTGGCTGAGAAACGAGAGATAAACGCTTTTAACTCTTTGGCCTTATCTTCAGCTTTTTTGTTCTGATTGTTCCTCAGATTCTGTGCCAGTTCGCTGGATTGTCTCCAGAAATCATAGTTGCCTGCAAATGTAGTGATCTTCCCGAAATCGATATCGGCCGTCATGGTACAGACCTTATTCAGAAAGTGTCTATCATGGGAAACGACTACAACAGTATTAGTGAAGCTCAGTAAAAACTGCTCCAACCAATCCTTGGCTTTGATGTCGAGGTGGTTTGTCGGTTCATCCAGGAGCAGGATGTCAGGATTTCCAAAAATTGCCTGAGCCAGCAATACCTTAATTTTTTCAGAACCCCTGAGTTCTTTCATTCCACGATCGGCATAGGACACATCGAGTCCCAGACCTGCCAGGAGCACCATAGCTTCTGACTCAGCCTCCCAGCCACCCATCTCACCAAATTCGGCTTCGAGCTCGGCGGCTTTCATCCCATCCTCATCTGAGAAATCAGGTTTCATATAGATCGCATCTTTTTCCTGCATGATGTTAAAGAGTATTTCATTCCCTTTAAGGACAGTCTCAAGAACTGTGAATTCATCATAGGCAAATTGATCCTGTTTCAACACGGACATACGTTCCCCAGGACCCATGCTAATGCTGCCCTTTTGCATCTCAATATCTCCGGCAAGCAGTTTGAGAAAGGTGGATTTCCCGGAACCGTTGGCTCCGATGAGTCCATAACAGTTTCCAGGTGTAAATTTTATATTTACATCTTCAAACAGCTTCTGACCACCAAAGGTCAAACTAACATTATTGGTACTTAGCATATATGTATAATTGTCCTATTTATAATCACTTCTGACATCAAGGGATCATATAGTTGCTGAAAGCTCCTCTTCAAACCAGAAAAGTGAACTAATTTGAACTTTGGTTGTGTCTATGTTTTGGAGTGGGGTTTACTCGATTCTTTCGAGTATGAGTGGTGGTATTTCAGAGGGAGATTGCTCTATGGAAAAGAATTCCTCACCAAGTGCCAGCACCTCATTAAGGGATTTCTCATCATTGGAATAAACTGTCAGAATGTCATCACCTCTATTGAGATTATCTCCGATTCTGGAATGGATATACATACCACTGGAATAATCAATTGTATCAGTGATTTTGCGCCGACCTGCTCCAAGTTGTATACCTGCAAAACCAAGCGCCATCGTATCCACCTGAGCGAGGTAACCCGATTCATGGGCTTGTATGGCTCCAGAATATTTTGCTTTGGGGTAATTGCTTAAATTATCCAGAACACCAGGATCACCACCCTGAAGCTCAGTGATTCTTTTGAGCTTCTCAAAAGCTGAGCCATCAGCTACCGTTTTGGCCTGGAGATCAATAGCAGCCTTTTGAGATAGATCTGGATTTGACATTTTCAAAATCTCTGCACCGAGAGCATAGGTGACGTCCATAAGATCTGCAGGACCATCTCCCTGTAATCCTCTTACAGATTCCTCCATCTCAAACCAATTTCCAATGGCTGAACCAAGGGGTTGATTCATATCTGTGATCAGGGCTGTGGTCTTGATTCCATAGCCTTTGCCGATGGAGACCAGGCTGTTGGCTAAGGCGCGAGAATCATCAGGAGTCTGCATAAAGGCACCATTCCCCGTTTTAACATCCAGGACCAGTCCTTGAATGCCTTCGGCAATTTTTTTGCTCATGATGCTTGCAGAAATAAGGGGGATAGATCTCACTGTAGCTGTGACATCTCTTAGCGCATAAATTTTCTTATCAGCAGGACAAATATTTCCAGTTTGTCCAATGAGACCAACATGCTCCTTAATGACCATTTGCTGCCAGTCATTCAGTTCGAGATTCACATTAAACCCGGGAATGGATTCCAATTTATCTAGTGTTCCACCACTGTGTCCAAGTCCTCTCCCTGATATCATAGGTATATGTATACCTAATACAGCAAGAATTGGTGCCAGCAGAATTGAAACCTTATCACCCACGCCGCCGGTGCTGTGCTTATCTGCTACAAAACCAGGAGCGGAGCTAAAATCCATTCTCTCACCTGACTCCAACATAACTTTTGTGAGCGACAGTGTTTCCTCTGTGGTCATTCCCTTGATGAAGATGGCCATGAGGAGAGCAGACATTTGATAGTCTGGAATAGTCCCCTTGGTATAGGTCATAATGAATTCATTGATTTCACTATCAGTGAGAGGCAGCCCCTGTGATTTTTTTTCAATGATCTGATAGGGTATCATCTTCACTCCTGTAACTCTCTGCTAATTCGACATAGTGCTTCCAACCAGATTGCATGCGCTGAAACATTCCCTCATCAATCGTCGCTCTCTGTTTGGCGGGTATTCCTGCCCAGAGTGTCCTGGCTGGGATGTGCTCGTATTCCTTAACAAGAGCTCCGGCTGCAACCAGGGCGGCTTCATCAATTTTAGCCCAGCTTAAAATGGTTGCCCCCATACCAATCAGGGCATCGTCTTTTACAATGCAGCCATGGACAATAGACTGATGGCCAATTGTGACACGGTTTCCAATGAGACATGGTCCATCTTCGGATTCCACATGCAGGATCGCACCATCCTGAACATTGACATTTTCACCGATTCTAATTTTATTCAAATCACCGCGAATAACCACGTTATACCAGATGCTGGTTCCGGCTCCAATTTCGACATCGCCAATTATGACAGCATTCTCAGCGACCCAGGCACTGGGGTGGATTTTTGGACTCTTGCCTTTAAAAGATTTCTTAATCATTTCGTATTTAGCGCTCCCAATAGAGCGTTAAACATAATCGTTGGGGTTACATTTGGAAACATATTCAATTTATTCTGATAGGACTCCAGCTCAGCCAGTATTGCCTATACCAGTATCAGTTCACAAAATAATTGAGCATATCTGGCAATGAATTCGTTTAATCTTGACTTTTTTGTACAATATGCTTTACTTGGTACGAAATGAATGATGAGACCAACAAAATAGCCCCAAATAATGATGAAAATATCGCCATGAGTGATGAACAACAAACTATACAAAATATAACCGACCAAGACTACAAATACGGTTTCGTCACCGATATTGAAATGGAAGAGTTTCCCAAGGGACTTGATGAAAATATTGTCAGGATGATCTCGGCCAAAAAGGAAGAGCCTGAGTTTATGACCGAATGGCGGCTGAAAGCCTATCGTCACTGGCGTAAACAAAAAGAGCCGAAGTGGCCAAAACTCAAATATTCAGAAGTAGATTATGAAAATCTTTACTATTATGCCGCTCCGAAAAAAGATGGGCCAAAAAGTCTGGATGAAGTTGATCCTGAGCTACTTGCCACTTTCGAAAAGTTAGGTGTTCCCCTTGAAGAACGGGAACTGTTGGCCGGTGTTGCTGTCGATGCAGTTATTGACAGTGTCTCCGTAGCCACCACCTTCAAGGGCAAACTAGGTGAGCTGGGTATCATTTTCTGTCCCATAAGTGAAGCCATTCAGGAGCACCCTGAGTTGGTCAAAAAATACCTCGGCACTGTGGTTCCTTATACTGATAATTTTTATGCTACTTTAAACTCGGCAGTCTTTAGTGATGGGAGTTTTGTCTACATCCCACCTGGTGTACGTTGTCCCATGGAACTCTCCAGCTATTTCAGAATTAATGCATCCAAAACGGGTCAATTTGAGCGTACTCTCATTGTGGCAGATAAGGGTAGCTATGTCAGCTATCTCGAGGGCTGTACGGCTCCCATGCGGGATGAGAATCAGCTCCATGCTGCAGTTGTTGAGCTTATTGCACTGGATGATGCAGAGATTAAGTATTCTACAGTTCAAAATTGGTATGCCGGGAATAAAGAAGGTGTTGGTGGCATTTTTAATTTTGTGACCAAGCGTGGACTGTGCGGTGGTAAAAACTCCAAGATATCATGGACTCAGGTTGAAACAGGCTCTGCAATTACCTGGAAGTATCCCAGTTGCATCCTGAAGGGTGATAATTCAATTGGTGAATTCTATTCAGTTGCGCTGACCAACAATTACCAGCAGGCTGACACGGGTACCAAGATGATCCACCTGGGTAAGAACACCCGTAGTCTCATTATATCTAAGGGTATTTCTGCTGGAAAAAGCAATAATGCATACAGGGGTTTGGTAAAGGTGAATAGCAAGGCTGAAAATGCCCGCAATTATTCCCAATGCGATTCACTGCTTATAGGTGATCAATGCGGCGCTCACACCTATCCATATCTGGAAATTGAAAATCCAACAGCCCAGGTTGAACACGAAGCCACCACCTCAAAGGTATCTGAAGATCAAATATTTTATTTAAATCAGCGGGGAATTTCCACTGAGGATGCTGTGGGAATGATTGTCTCCGGTTATGCCAAAGAAGTCTTTCAGCAACTCCCCATGGAATTTGCTGTAGAAGCCCAGGCTTTGATGTCAGTGAGCCTTGAAGGCTCGGTGGGGTAGATGAGTTTTATGAGTTCTATGAGTTTCGTGAGTTTGAGGAATAATCGATTGATTTGCAATGCAACGATAAAAAATATTCTCGGTGGCTTTGCAGCTCTGCGAGAGGGGAAATAGATGTTATCCATCAAAAATTTACAAGTATCTGTTGAGGAAAAGCCCATTCTAAAAGGGCTAAACCTTGAGGTCAAACCTGGTGAAATCCATGCCATCATGGGACCTAATGGTTCAGGAAAAAGCACACTGGCTCATGTTCTCTCTGGACGTGAAGGTTATAGCGTCGATGCAGGGTCTGCTCACTATAAAGGTTTGAACTTATTGGAAATGGCACCTGAAATTCGTGCCCGCGAGGGGATGTTTTTAGCATTCCAGTACCCCATTGAGATTCCCGGTGTGAATAATACCTCCTTTTTGAAAAAAGCGTTGAATGAAATTCGGAAACACCGTGGTGAAGAAGAGTTGGATGCCATTGATTTCCTGGGTCTCATTAAAAAGCAGATGAAGCTGGTGGAAATGAAAGAGGAGCTCCTCAAACGACCGGTGAACCAGGGTTTTTCAGGGGGAGAAAAGAAACGGAATGAAATTCTGCAAATGGCAGTGCTGAATCCTATGCTTGCCATTTTGGATGAAACAGATTCAGGCTTGGATATCGATGCCTTGCGTATCGTCGCCGGAGGTGTCAATAAACTGCGTTCCGCAGAGAATGCCTTTGTGGTCATCACCCATTACCAACGACTCCTGGATTACATCGTACCTGATTTTGTTCATGTACTATCCGATGGTCAGATTATCAAATCCGGTACCAAAGAACTGGCCCTTGAGCTTGAAGAACGGGGTTATGACTGGTTGATTGAAGAAGCTGAGTCAAAGGCTTAGACAGGGTACCTATAGTGGCACACTTATCAAATAATTTTTCAGAATGGGTTAATCTGCAGATTGACAACGAATCTTCATTCGCCTTCTCTGAAGCTGTGAGGTCTCCCTCTCTTTCTAAACTGGCTGGAGGTGTCTTCCCAACCCGCAAAGATGAGGAGTGGAAGTACACACCTCTGGGTGATTTGCTAGACTCAAGCCCAGGCAGAGATACTGCAGTGGTTTTCGATCATGAATATATTGAAAGTTTGAAGCAGGCTATGCCCCTGGCTCACACTATTGTCTTTTTAAATGGTGAATATTCCGAGGAGTATTCTGATAGTCCTACTGCTCTTGAAGATTCAGGATTGAGTATCTCCCCTCTATCGCAGCTGGAGGGTAGTGCACTTAAGCTGGCAGAAGATACCATACTCAACTCTACCTTAACTGATGACAATATTTTCCAGCATATTGCTTTGGGTTTATCTCAAAATGGACTGTTCATTGAGGTAAATAAGAATATTGAATGCCAGACACCTATACATGTAATCTATATAAGCACAGCTCATGGTGTGACTGCATTTACGAGCCCTGTCAATGTCATCAGAGTATCCAGCAATAGTCATTTAAAAGTTGTTGAACAATACGCTTCACTGGGTGAGGCAGCCGTTATCACGGTACCGGCAAGCTACATTCAATTGGATGATGGTGCGGGTCTCAACTACTATAAAATTGGTGTGGAAAACGCCAGTACGAATCATATTTGCAACACATCAGTGAGAGTTGCTGGTTCAGGGAGATTTGAGTCACACCAGTATCTCCTGGGTTCAAATCTTACCAGATCCAATCTGGAAGTTAGTTTTACTGGACCAGGAGCAGAAGCCATACTCAGGGGAGTATATCTGGGTGATGAGAATCAACACCTCGATGTCAGAACCTATCTTGATCATGCCTATCCTCATTGCAGTAGTGATCAGCATTTCCGTGGTATTCTAAATGGACATTCCCGGGGTGTCTTTAATGGATTGGTCCTGGTACGGGAACATGCTCAGAAAACGGATGCACAGCAATCCAATAAAAACTTGCTGCTCTCAAGAGATGCTCGGGTTGACACAAAACCTCAACTGGAAATCTTTGCTGATGATGTGAAATGTGCCCATGGTGCAACGGTGGGAGAGTTGGACTCGGATGCTTTATTCTATCTTCAGTCCAGGGGAATTGATAAAAAAGATGCTACCCTCATGCTTACACGCGCCTTTGCAGCAGAGGTCACACAGGAAATTGATATCGATTCGCTGCAAACCTATGTTCAGGACAAAGTTTCAGCCTCATTAGATGAGATAGTAATTCCCAGTGATTGACATCAATAAAGTTCGCTCTGATTTTCCTATACTTGGTACCAAAGTCTATGGTAAACCGCTTGTATACGTTGATAATGCAGCTTCTACTCAAAAACCTCAGCAGGTCATAGATTCTATTACAGATTTATACTCGAATCATTATGCGAATATCCATAGGGGCGTTCATCACCTCAGTCAAAAGTCCACTGCACTATATGAAGGTGCTCGTGAAACTGTAAAAAACTTTATCAATGCGAGCAAGGTCGAAGAGATCGTATTCGTCCGTGGTACAACTGAAGGGGTAAACCTGGTGGCAAGCAGCTATCTAGAGCCTCAGTTAGAGCCTGGTGACGAAATATTGATATCTGAAATGGAGCATCACTCAAATATCATTCCCTGGCAGTTGACTGCGGAACGAACTGGCGCCCTGTTGAAGATCATTCCCCTACTGGAAAATGGGGAGTTGGATTTGAGTGCACTACCTGATTTACTAAGTCCAAGAGTGAAACTGGTCGCTGTAACCCACATGTCCAATTCATTGGGTACGATTAACGATGTATCTCTCATCATTGAGCAAGCTCATGCTCTGGATATTCCTGTATTGATAGATGGAGCTCAATCAATTGCGCACATGCCTATCGATGTTCAAAAGCTAGACTGTGATTTCTTTGTGTTTTCAGGTCACAAAATTTATGGACCCACGGGTATTGGGGCTCTCTACGCCAAGGAAAAACATTTGCTCAACATGAAACCATATCAAGGTGGTGGGGACATGATCCTGAATGTCAGTTTCGAGAAAACTGAATACAATGATATTCCCTATAAGTTTGAAGCGGGCACACCCAACATCGAAGGTACCATTGGAATGGCAGCAGCCCTCGACTATGTATCCGAGCTGGGTATTGAAGCCATTGATGCGTACGAGCAGGAATTATTAGCATATGCTTCTAAACAATTCTCTGAGATTGAGGGACTGCAAATTATTGGAACCGCACCCAATAAGGGGTGCATCATCTCATTTGTCCTGGATGGTATCCATCCCCACGATGTGGGAACCATTATGGATATGGAAGGTGTCGCGGTAAGAACCGGTCATCACTGTACCCAACCTGTCATGGATTACTATAACATCTCTGCCACAACCAGAGTGTCCCTCTCCTTTTACAATACGATTAATGAGATTGATGAAATAACCAAGGCGATCACCAAGGTTAAGGAGCTCATGGGCTAATGTCAGAATTGAGAGAGTTGTATCAGGAAGTGATCCTGGACCACAATAAAAATCCACGCAATTTCAAAAAACTCGAGCTGCATTCTCATCATGCAAATGGACATAATCCACTCTGCGGTGACAAGCTGGAACTCTTCCTTGATGTGGTTGAAGGCATAATTAAGGATATTTCCTTTGTAGGTAGTGGTTGTGCGATATCCACTTCATCGGCCAGTCTTATGACGCAGTTTCTCAAGGGTAAGTCTATCGCGGAAACACGGCATTATTTCGAATATTTTCATGACCTGGTTACAGGAAAAGAGCTGGATGAAGAAGCACTGGAAGGGCTGGGGAAGCTAGCTGTTTTTGCTGGTGTGCAAGAGTTTCCTGCCAGAGTTAAGTGTGCCAGTCTTTCCTGGCATACTCTCATAAATGCTCTTGATAGTGTCGATGAACCTGCAGCAACTGAATAGATAAATAATTGGATTCAATATATGAATGATAATATGCCAGAAATTGATCTCAAAGAAATTGAGGACAAGATCGTCTCCACGATCAAGACTATCTATGATCCTGAGATACCAGTCAACATCTATGACCTGGGTTTGATTTACGATGTAAAAGTCACCGAAGAACTGGAAGCCTATGTGAAGATGACGTTGACTGCACCTAACTGCCCCGTTGCCGGTTCATTGCCGGTATCTGTTAAACAGCAGATCCTACAGGAAGTAGATGAATTGGAATTTGCTGATGTAGAGGTTGTCTGGGAACCTCAATGGCACAAAGACATGATTAGTGAAGCAGGGTTACTCCAACTCGGTTTACTCTAAAATGAAACTTAGCGCTCAAGAAGAATATGGTATCCGTTGTTTGCTCTATATTGGTCGAAAGACTGAGATGGGTGGCAGCAGTATATCTACTATAAGCAAGGCAGAAAAAATCACCCCCAGCAATACAGCTAAACTGGTTCGCATTCTGCGCATGAATGGATTTGTGGA
>JABMQQ010000171.1 GCA_013202495.1 Fidelibacterota bacterium
AGAGGCTGTGTGAGAACGGAGGTCCAATAGCGGATACTTTGGTGGGATTCTGGATTCTGTATCCCAACAAGCCATTCGTAACCATTTGATAATAAATAAGATAAGTTGTATTTACAGTTGCATTATTACTGAATATAATTAACTTAACATGTTGATAATACATGAGATAGTATCAGTTGACGTTTCGTTAAATATAGTGAGTTAATTATGCATTATATCCTCCCCCAGGACCGGACACAGACCAGTATCATGAGACCCAGTTTGGATGAAATGATTGGAGTAGATGCCGAGGTACGTATTCTGGATCTGCTCATTACAGAGATAGTTAGACAGAACCAGGGTAAGTTCCGATACAAAGGTAAAATTCGGGTTGGTCGTAAAGCCTATAGTCCTGAGACGATGTTAAAGTTGCACCTATATGGATACCTGAATAAAATCAGGAGCAGTCGTAATCTGGAAGCCGAATGTAACCGGAACATTGAGGTGATGTGGTTATTGGGCAGTCTTAAGCCTGACTTCAAAACGATCTCAGATTATCGCAGGGATAATGGTACGCAGATCAAGTTTTTGACCCGCCAGGTCCGTTTGTTTTTACGGGATAAAAATTATATCAAGGGTGAAGTAGTAGCCATAGATGGGACCAAGCTGAAAGCCAATGCGAAGCGTGAGGTGTTAACCCGAAGTGGGTTAGAGAAACGTTTATCAAAGATGGCTGATGATATGGAGGATTATCTGTCAGAACTTGAGACGAATGACATACATGATGAACAGGATCACGATGATACCTCAAGCCATCGCCAGCTGGTGGACAAAGTTATTAAGCTTGAACGAGAGATTGAAAAATTACAGGGATATAAAAAGGACATGGATGACCGTAAGGTTAACTATTATAGCCCTACAGACCCTGATGCTAAAATGATGAAAGCCCGTGAGGGTAAGATACCTGGTTATAATGTTCAGTCTGCTGTTGACTCTAAGCATGGTATGATTGCTAGTCTGGAAGTATGTGATTCACCTGTTGATCAGCGGCAGCTTAAATCCATGGTGGATCATGTAGAACGTGATCTTGGTTCTGCTCCAGAGATAGTGACAGCTGATAAGGGTTACTATAATCCTGATATGATTGAAGAGGTCGAACAGGATGGCAACACCATGTGTGCTGTCCCAGCACAGATAAGCTCACGCGACAAAGATGAAATAGATTTTCAATATGATGAAACAGCAGATGAGTATATCTGTTCTCAAGGAAAACGTTTAAGCTTGATACAGCGTAATAAGCAAAAGAAAAACAGTCTTGCTAATGTTTATCAAGGGAAAGAATGTAGCGGTTGTTCCCTTCGAGCCGTATGTACCACATCGAAGAGGGGTCGCCTAATACTTCGTTACCATAATCAGGAATGGCGTGATCGTTATAGGGACAGGATACAGACCGGAGCAGCCAAAGCACTGATTAGAAAGAGAAAGGCGATCGTAGAGCATCCCTTTGGAACCTTAAGAGCCTGGATGGGAAAGACCCAATTGCTTTTACGGGGCAGACCCAAAGTTCAGATCGAAATGGACTTGTATGGAAGTGTTTATAATCTTAGGCGTCTGATGAACCTCGTCTCAGTTGATGTCTTAACTGAAATGATCCATGGATATGACTGGAAAATGGCTTGAGCGAACTGTTTTCTGTGATCTTGACACCAAAATATTCACCTTATCGGAGAAATAAGTGATTAATGCCTCAAAACACCGAGAAAGATACTCTTGCAACCATATTCTCACACAGCCTCTTAAGTCGGGTGCTTTTTTATTAAACCATCTAGAGAAAAAGAATATACGCAGCAATAAAAAATAATCCACCGGACAGTGATCCAGCCACATTAACCCAATCATTATCCAACCATAGCATGCCTGATTCGTGGGTGGTCTCTTCATGGCAGTGAACCACTCTCTCAGTAGTTTTGCCACATACCTCACATTTAAATTTGGCCTGTATGCTGGCGCCAAGAATGCTGTCGATAATACTACCGAGAAATCCGGCAATAATTATCATAACGATGAGAATTGCATCCCACTGAATAAATCCCATAAGTGCAGCGATGGAGACGATAATTGCAGCACCGAGAACGCCGCCTGAGGTTCCTAGCAATGAAATCCCGCCTGAATAGCCCTTGGGAACTCTTTTCCAGGTAAGAATGTTTAGCGGGAGTGATTTGCTGAAGCTGCCAATCTCTGTTTCCCATGTATCTGCAGTAGCACTGGCCAGAGAGGCCAGAAAGGCCCAGTAAAGCCAATCAATTGAGTAATTGCTAAGATACCATGCAATGGTAAAAATCAGCGGTATACCGCCATTTGCGTAAACTTGAACTATATCTCGCTGGGATCCTTTGGATGAGATGATATCCTTTTTGGATTGTCTATCTGCAATTTTAGAAAGAAGACTGGAGAGGACAAAAAAACCGATCAGCGGCAGCATGGTATGCCAACTACCCATACCGAACATGAATACTCCAAGCAGGAAGGCTCCAAAACCACCACTAATGCTGAGTGCTTTGAGTTTGAAGGCTCCATAGCCTAAAATTATCGATGCAGCCAGCCAGCCACCCATATTTGGAAGCGTACCGGAGTGCATGGATGATAGATATAAATCCATACCGAGTGCTGCAGTCAGGGTAAGCGTCAGATTGTCGCTCCCACGCTTGGAAACAGCTTCACCAACTGTGGCGACAAAAGCCGTGAAAAAAGCCATGGTTACCAAATGATGTAGAGGTAATGGTGGATTGTTGATGATGTTGGAATAAATGGGGAAGGCTCCCATTACCACGATAAGTGTCATGCAAAAGAACGCAATACTGCCTGGCCAGCTTTTTTTATCGTGCCATAGAATAAATTTATGTTTTGAATTGATCCGTTCTCCAACCACGGTTGCGGCTGTATCTGAGAAGGCCAGAACTAACATAGCCACTATAAACAGTACAATGTTGCGATCCCAGAACATGATGACCAGCAGTGTAAATGCAATCGGGAAATAGACAGTCCCGAATGACACACGCTCAGTGGTATGCATGCCTTTGAGGCTATCCTTTCGAAGGGCAACATAGTTCAGAATGGTGAAAATGATTCCCAGGAGGATGACTGGTATTTTTGACTGAAGGAAGAAGGGTGCCAGAGAAACCAGAATGCCCACCATGACATGGACAAATTTTCTTGAAAGCTCAGGTGAGAGCTTCAGAACAGATCTGGCAACTTCAGCAATTCCTATAAAAAATATGATGATTGAAAAAAATACAAGAAACGCAATCCATTCGTTGGGAAGATCAAAGAAAATAGGCACTGGCTAGTCCTTTCATTCAGGTCGGATTCTCTGTTATTCTAATACACCATAAAGCTTGCGCCAAGCTAAAAGAGAGAAAAGAGAGGTGATTGTGAAGGGATGAAATTAATGATTAAATATTGATGGAGTATCAAAAAAAAGACCTCCCGAAGGAGGCCTTTTAATAAAACTAGACTCTCAAATTATTTAATGAGGGTCATCTTAGCTGTTTTGGAAACATTTCCTGAACTAAGTTCATAAATGTATACACCAGCAGCAGCAGGTGTTCCGTTTGCATTCAAGCTGTTCCAGGAAACACTGTGTGTCCCAGGACCGTATGAAGCATTGTCAGCTAAACGAATAACTTCTTGTCCAAGCATGTTATAGATAGTCAGATTCACATTGTCTTTTGCCAATGGAATAGTGAACTCTATAGTTGTGTTTGGATTGAAGGGGTTTGGATAGTTCTGGGCAAGTTTGTAATCATCTGGTGTGATGACTGTCCAATTCTTATCTGTACCCGTGGTTCCCATAAACTCAGATACTGAGAAGGTGTATCCGTATCCATTACCACTTGAAAGTGGTGGTTCCAGGAATCCCTGAATAATCTCTGGATGAGAATCACCATCAATATCATCAGCGAAAGCCAGTGCGAATCCACCCATGGTGTAATCCCAGTTAGCTACCACAGACATATCCCAACCTGTTCCAGTATAATCCCACTGGTATACACGGGCATGAGTATAATCGACAGTAAAGAGCTCAGCTTCAGCATCATCATCGGCGTTTCCACCTGCGAGATCCCAAGGAGCTCCAAAATCACTAATGATAGTTACATTTCCGTTGGCATAACTGATATCAGCTACATCGTCGCCACCGTCAACCTGAACAATCCAACCGGCTGAATAAAGTCCACAATAGAACTCATCTGCGCCATTGTTGTCAATATCGGTGACAAATGTGGTACCGTAGATAGCTTTGTCAGTCAATGCTGAATCCAACTGAGTAACGCTCTGTAATTCGTATGTGTTGGCAGCTGTTGTTTCAACAACGAGAAGTGTAGCATGATCCCATGCAACAAACAGTGCTTCCAGATCGCCATCACCATCAAGGTCACCAATATTTGGCTGTCCCCAGGGAGATCCGTTGAAATCGCCAGTAACAGTACGAACATTGGAGTATTCAACAACCAGATCGAAGAAACCACCAGAGAAAGTACCCTGGATCGAACCAATAACGAAAACATCAGAACTATTATCAGAACCATTCACAGCAACCAGCAATTCGTTGGCTCCATCGCCATCAACATCGCCAGTATTCAAGGTACGATCGCCATAATAGCGGTCAACTTCAACACCATCAACGAGGATTGGAACTACATAACGTGTATATGTATCACTACCATCTACACCATCCCATTCCCAGACATTGATACCATTGTAAGCTTCGCCCTGGGCACGCATACCCATATAGATAATCTCACCACGACCATTGTTATCAAGATCGCCTGTGATGACGTGACGAGGGGTGGCCCAATATGATGTAGAATCATCAGCCATGGTAGCAACCCACTCTAAAGTGTTGTCACTAGTAGCTTCATAAACATGTACACCCTTTATTTGGTAGTCAGTGATAATGATTTCTTCAAAACCATCATTATCCAGATCGCTACCAGCTGTCATTCCACGTGTTTGGAAACCAGGATGATCAAGTGTATCAGCCACGACGGAATACATACTTACGCCTGCAACTGCATTCCAACCATCATGTTCGTAAACCTGAAGGAGAGGAGCACGGCGGTTAGCAGCCATAATCTCATCAAGACCATCAAAGTCAAAATCACCAAGCACTACATCCTGCCACTCACCTGGAGCATCGGGATTCAGTATTTCATAACCGGTCCAAGAGGCTGCACTGGTAACATCACCAATACCATCATACTCTAAATCAACGATTGCAGTTGAATCAGTAGTAATGATATAGTCAATGCCATCAGAGGAACCATGCCAGATATCTGTGTTACCAATCTTGGCACCGTTGAATCCATAATCATATGAAAAGATTTCATAGACATCTGTATCAACGTCAAAATCAACAAGATCAGCACCAACATGATACATGATCACTGTACCAGCAGTTGAAGCTAGATAAATTTCATCATATCCATCACCATCAGCATCAGCAACATCCAAAGAGCGTAATGAACCGCCATCATATGTTGTTACATCATCAGTGAAGAGAATCAGTTCATAGTCATTGATGCCATTAACATCAAAAAAGCTGATTCCATTAAAATCCCATTCGACCATGGCAAAGTTGTTGGTACCGTTATTATCAAAATCTCCGGTTACAACGCCATATGCGGAACAGCAAAAACTGACATCTGTAAACTCTAAAATCCAGTTTGGAAAACCAAAGGTAGAGTTTGTGTCAAGTGACATAACCTGTACTGCATTTGTACGACCATCATAAAGCAGAATTTCTGTGACACCATCATCATCCAGATCTTCAGCCGTAAGTGATTTTACGGATGTAGCATATTCGCCGAGATCATTGGTTATGCCAGCAACTTCGGCTGGATTCACTGCGGCAACTTCGATAAAATTCAACATACCATCAGTTCTGGCAGTTGTATCATATTCGAAAATGAAAAGAGCATCACGAGTTCCATCACTAGCTCCGGAACCTCCAATAAGCAATTCATCAATGCCATTGCGATCAAGATCTGTTACTGCATCAGATACTTCATAGCTATCACCGGCATCGTCGATATCATACATGAAAACTTCAGTCCACATATCATCGCCTGTATTCTCATATATGTGTAAGGTGAGACCACCTTCATCTGAGTAGGCTACGACTTCTGGAAATCCATCGCTATCAAAGTCATACGACCCTGAAATACCCCAATACACGTCTTGATCGGTGGCGTGGGTTTCTGACCAACCCATTGTATAACTGTTTACACCATTTTCGCCGGCCATGGCGAAAACTGCGAATGCAAGCAGCAGTAGGGTAATCGACCATTTTGGTAAATTCATTCCCATTTTTGTCCTCCTTTGTTGATTGACAATATTCACTCTCTACTAAATAAAAAGAATGGATACATCTTAAGAGTGATCCATTCGTTTGTATGCGATTTTAAAGTGCTACAAATCTAGAGAGAACTCTGAGGGATGACAAGGGAAAAGGGCTTTTTTTTGGCAGTTAGTTAATAATAGTAAGCTAACTAACTAAGATAGTTGACTTGTCTGTGGAAGGCGACTATAATAGTGGTTTAGAATTCTTTACTTTAGTAATGAAATAGAACCAGGGAGAGTGTATGAGTTCAGTGCTGGTAAATCTTCGTAGAACCATCCTTAACGTATTTATCCTAGTCTTAATCACCAACAATATTTTAGCAGGAACCACTGGAAAAATATCCGGTCGAGTAATTGATGCTGAAACCGGTGAAGGTCTAATCGGGGTGAATGTTATTATCGAAAATACTGGCATGGGAGCTTCGACTGATGGCGAAGGAATCTACTTCATCATAAATGTACCTGTAGGCGTATTTTCTGTTCGTGCCGGTATGATTGGATATACGACTCAAATTATGACTGAAGTTTCTGTCCGTGGTGATTTAACCACTGAAATTAATTTTAATATGACCATCCAGGTTCTTGAATCTGATCAGGAAGTCATTGTCGTTGCTGAACGCCCAATGGTTCAAAAGGATTTAACATCAGGTCGATCCATTGTGAGCGCATCTGAGATCGCTGAAATGCCAGTTGAATCTCTGGCTGGTGTGATTGGTACCAAAGCGGGAATCGTAAGTGATGCAGGAGGAGCGATCCATATTCGAGGTGGCCGTTCCAGCGAAGTAACCTATATGATTGACGGTGTACCTGTCACAAATCTCTCTTCAGGCGGTCTCGGTGTGGGACTTGAGACTAGCGCTGTTCAGGAACTCCAGATTCTGAGTGGAACTTTTAATGCTGAATATGGTCAAGCTATGTCTGGGATTATTAATATCATTACCAAGGAAGGTGGCGAAAAATATTCTGGTAATCTCAGCGCCTATATGGGGGACTATTATACTGAAAATACCCGCTTTTTTGAACATGCCGATGAATTCGATCCCTCAAACATTAAAAATGTTGAAATGAGCCTGTCAGGACCCGTTCCTGGTTTTGGAAAAAACTTAAACTTTTTTGCAAGCGGTCGTTATTACGATTATGGTGGCTTGTATCGAGGGGTGCAAGAGTATTCCCCCAATGATGTGAATTATCTAACATCCAAGGCTGTGGAAGAATTGCGTGATTCACCCTGGGGTCGGGCTGGATTATTAAATTTTGCAGAGCCATTTACAGATTTGAATGAAGATGGACAGCTGGAACCTGGTAGCGAATCATATTTTGATTTTGATGGGAATGGCTCTTTCACACTGGGCGAGCCCTTTAGAGACATCAATGGAGATGGCCGCTACAATCACAATATTGATTTTAACCAGAATGGATACATTGATTCTGAAGACTGGGAGTTTGTTGATTTAAATGGTGATGGCGTTCTCTCTGGAGATCCCTTTGTTGATGCCAATCATAATGGTATTCTAGATGGAGAACCTTATATAGACTTTAATGGTAATCATATGTGGGATAGCGGCGCTTCAGGTGATTCCAGCATTGTCAGGATGAATACCTCTACCCGCGTAAATGGTATGCTCAAATTGACCTGGCGCATTTCTCCCAAAATGAAACTGAACACCAGCATTATCCACAATTCAGCTCAATCACAAAGTTATTCGATGACGAATGGATTTGCGTATAAGTATAATCCTTCCGGCAGACCTACAAATCAGTCAACTTCGACCTCCATAATCATGGATCTGCGACATTCATTAAACGAAAGAATGTTTTATAACATTAAGGGTTCCTTCTATCAAACCACTGCAAAAACTTTTTACATCGATGTGGACCCGGAAGAATTAAGTGAAGAAAAATCTCTGACCTATACCGATATTTCTCAATGGGCTGATTTTCTATCCGATGCTGCTGCTGACCCCGTTTCGGGAATTGGAATGGGAAGTTATTATGGATCAGTAAGTGATTCTCTACTCATATTAAAAAGTGATATGACCGTTTCCTTTTATGACAGCCTGTCTATTGGTGGTGTCATGATGTATGTGGAAGACTTCTTTGGTCAGAATGCCTGGTCGTTTGGGATTACCAATACCTGGGAAGAAATGAATGGACCTTCATGGATTGAAGCACTGACAACCCCTGGAATCACGGAATGGGTTAAGCAGGTTCGTTTTGAATTCGTAGTCAATGACCTGAAAAAGGCTTACTTCTTGCCAAATGAAATTTCTGAGCAGCCGGTAAACGAGTATCTGGCTGGCGGCCACAGTCACAGCTACTCTGAAAGAATTAACCGCACTTATCTCATGAGTGGAGATTTAACCTGGCAGATGAATAACACCCATCAATTCAAGGGTGGAGTGGGTTTCAAGACTCACTCAATGGCATATAAGGCCTACACAGTATTTGTTCAGGAAAATCTTGATTGGATACCTACTATTAAAGATACGGAGTCCAGTTTCGCAAACGACTCATACGATAACTGGTTAACTGATGCTGTCTCAAAATTGTCCCTCAATACTCGCACCCCTCGTGAAGCCTATGTATATCTCCAGGACAAAATCGAGCTCACTGATATGATCGTGAATATTGGTTTGCGTTATGATTATTTCGATCCAAACTATTTTGTACCCAGCGATTACCGCGATCCCGAGAATCCAAAATATTGGATGTATACGCTTGCCAGCTCTGACTCAGCAAGAATCGATACTTTTTTCCAATTTGCAGGAGAGGTAACAGCTTTTGATCAAATTTTAGATACCCTGGATGCCAATGGTGAACCATGGCGGGATTACAATGACTTTTACGATAATACTGAACCTGTGCATCAGTTCTCGCCCAGGATCGGAGTCGCATACCCCATCACAGATAAAGGAATCATCCACTTCAGTTATGGACACTTTTTCCAGATACCAACCTTCAGTTATCTCTATTCAAATCCTGAGATGGAAATCAGTACGGCCAGTAATGAATCTCGCCTGGGAAATGCCAATCTTAAACCACAAAAGACGGTTACCTACGAAATTGGCTTACAGCAGGAGCTGACATCTGATTTGGGTATTGAGATTATCGCTTTTTATAAGGACTTCTCAGGGCTCCTCAGTTTAGACCAATATGACAAGTACAATACAGTCAGTTACATGGTTTATTCCAACAGGGATTATGGTGATACCCGTGGTATAACCTTCTCGATCAACAAACGACGGACAGGGCTGCTCTCTGCTTCAGCGGATTATACTTATCTGGTAGCTCAGGGAAATGCTTCCGATCCGCTCGCGCTATTTTACGCCAATCAAAGTGATCCGCCAGCTGAGGTCATAAAACAGGTATTACCACTGAATTGGGATCAAACCCATACCATAAATGTGAACATTTCTCTCTCTGAGTCACGGAAGTGGGGTATATCAATCTTAACCAAATATGGATCTGGATTGCCCTATACACCTACCTACCAGGGCAGCTCGCTTGATGCACCCAACTCAGATAGAAAACCTGATTATTTCAATGTTGATATAAATATGCACAAAGATGTGGTAATTGCCGGTCTGCATTGGACTGTATTTGCCAAAATATATAATGCGCTTAACATCCAGAATGAGAGAAGTGTTTTCTCTGATACTGGACGAGCAACTTACTCGTTAATCCCAACCTACACACCCGACAATGGAAACATATACGGAAGACACTCGCTAACAGACTATTTGACACGTCCCACATACTTTAGCAGTCCTCGTCAGTTCCGAATCGGTTTCTCAACAAGTTTCTAGGAAGGTGTTGAATATGAAGAAGAATATTACCTTACTGCTCGCCTTCATCACCTTCATCGGTGTGCTGAACGCAGGATCAAATGCCAATAATCCAGTCCCCGAAAACAAGCTTGATCGGGCTGCCTGGCTGAAATACTACAACACACTAGATCGACGCAACCACATGGCGAAAGCGTCTGCTCTCAGTGATCGAAAAGCTGGTACCCATAATGGAAATCGTGTCCGAACCCTGTTTTATAATTATGGTTCCATAGGACGCCCCAACACAGAGCCTTCAATGGAATGGCCCATTGGTTCTGGTCGTGGATATGCCTTCGAGTTTGGTGTTGTCGCTGGTGCAAGAATCACCACCCATGGTGGTACCTCTGATATCATCGTTAGTGATGGTCTCACTGTAGCCGGTGTTACCTATGATAATAGTGGTTTTGATAATAATCCTGGTGATTGGCAACCCTTACCGGGTCACCACGACCCCTTCCAGTCATCCATCGCCATGAGCACAACCCTCGATGATAACCGTGATGGCAAACCGGATTCATGGCCCAGCAATTGGTTCAATCCTGCTTTCAACGACTTTATGTGGCCAGGTGAGTACGGCCAGGGTGTTACCACAGCAGATCAGGAATCCTACTATGTTATGGATGACTTCTACATTAAGAGTCACAATACATATTGGCCGCAACAAGGCTGGTCAGATTCACTGAGGGATGACGAATTTTACCCATCTTTTCCAATTGATACGGTGAGAGGTGGATTGGGTCTCCAGGTTGAATCCCGCGGTTACCAATGGATCGCCACCAGAGCGCAAAATGTGATCTTCTTTGTATATGAATTAGAGAATGTTGGAAATGACACCCTGGACAATATGTATTTCGGAATGTATGGTGATCCCCATATTGGCGGGGCATCCGACTACAATGATGATGATGCCTATTTCGATACCTTTATTGATATTGTCTATGGTTGGGACGATAATGCTATTGGTGATCCGGTATTTGGTAACACCGTTCCAGGCTTCTTTGGTTATAAGTTTCTTGAATCACCAGGTGAACCTCGCGATGGCATTGACAATGATGATGATGGGATGATAGATGAATCTATGCAGGACGGCATCGATAATGATGGTGACTGGCGTCCCTATTCAGATTGGAACCTGAGTAGTGAATGGGAACCAGGCGAACCAGTCAATGATGATTTAGGTACTGATGGTGTAGGTCCAGATGATGCCCAGTATGTTGCTCCAGATGTAGATGGTACTGAGGCCAACGGATTGCCTGATCCAGGTGAACCCAACTATGATGAAAAAGACCTTGATGAAGCCGATCAGATAGGATTGACTGGATTTATCGTGGATCAATATGACAACAGTACTGAGACCGAGGATTACTATTATTCCAGTCGACTTACTGCTCCTATTGATACGGCAGCTTTCCAGCAACGGGCTGACAATATCTTTATGTACAGTTCGGGTCCAATCAAAATGGGTCCTGGTGATGTCCGGCGTTTTTCAATCGCCATGTTATTTGGTTACAATATCAATGCAGCGACAGGCGAGTACTTGTACGAAGACCCTCATAATACAAGAGACCTCTATGCTACAGCTGCAATTATGCAGGAAATTTATGATGCAGGCTATCGCTTTGTTAAACCACCGAATAAGCCGCGCGTAACGGCTATTCCTGGTGACGGTCAGGTCACACTATATTGGGATGAAGGAGCCGAGCTCTCAAGAGATCCACTTTATGGGAAGGATTTTGAGGGATATGCTATTTACCGGGCCACAGATTTTGGTTTTAATGAATCTTTGAATATCACGGATACTTATGGGAGTCCATACCTCTGGAATCCAATAGCCAAATTTGATCTGGATAACGGCTTATCAGGTCCCCATGAAGTGGAACAGATTAAAAATTCTGGGCTTCACTTCGATATGGGTGCCAATACAGGCCTTGTACATAGCTTTGTAGATAAAAACCTGGTCAATGGTCAGCGATATTTTTATGCGGTCTGTGCCTATGACTCAGGGTCGGCTATTGATACAATTCCACCCACTGAGACCTCCAAAACAATCCAGGAAGATTTTGCAGGAAATGTCACACTTGATGTAAATACAGCAGTTGTGACACCTCAGGCACCATCAATTGGATATCTGCCTCCACAAATCACTGCAGTAGATGGTGACGACGAATTGCCTGGTACTGGATCCATTGATTTTAAAATCATCGATCCCACGCAAATTCCAGATGGAAGAACTCTGGAACTTCGCTTTCTTGATTCAGGAATGGATGAAATTGATAATGATGGTGATTGGGAATCCTATGCTGACATGGATCAGCTAAGGGATAATGGGATATACGTTGATATGATAGTCCCTGCCAGCGAGGATAGTATTATCTACTCCAGTACTTTAACTGAAAGCGTTGTACTAGAGGGTCTTGTTGGTGACATTTTTGAGCACAATGGATTTGAGTGGCAAATCAAGACCTGGCTGGAAGGACCAACAATTACAACCGATACAGTAATTATCTATCCAGATGCTTTCGAAATTGGCCCCACCATGGATGTCTGGGACCCGAGTATTGATGGTAGTGTCAATGATGATGTTGGCTCCGATGGCTGTTCTGATGAATATGAACTTGGCGGTGGAAACTGTTCTGATGCAATAGTGGCGTCTCCTGGTGATGATCCAAATGGTGATAATTGGGATCCATTGACTAATTCAGATGGAACCGAGGCTAATGGCAGACCAAATACGGGTGAGCCAGATGTGGATTTAAAAGATTTTCAGGAACTGGTGATGGAAACTGAATCCTTCTCAATCATCGATGTCACTGATCCAGCAAATGAAATCCCATTCGTTGATACTCAATACGGGATTCATGGAGAGGACTTTAATCAGATAAGTAATGGGATTCAGGTTTTTGTAGAAAATGATACCCTCCAGCTGGACTACAGCAGGCTGGGCTGGTCATCTGGAGATTGTATATGGTCTCCCAATGCCAGAGTATATAGTGGGGGAACACCTGGTATTGCAATGCCTCTTGATTACCGTCTCGAATTTTTTGATACTGTCGTGGATACCTCACTGAGTTTGGGTGCCTGGACGCGAACTCAATTTCAAATGACCTACAAAATCACAGATGTCCAAACTGGTGAGCGCAGAAATGTAATTGTTACGAGTCCTCAGGATTCAACCTTGCAGCCAACCAGTAAAATCACCCCATTTCAGTACACAAATGAAGAGCAGTTAGGGGATGATATTGGGAGTGATTTGCTACCAACATGGGAATTCACTTTTCAATCACCGATCTCAAAGATTGAGAGTCTCTATCCTCTTGAGGATGGTGTGATGATAGGAACTGCTGGCGAAGGTCTGGCAATTTATAATCAGGATACCAAGGGTTGGAAGTTCTGGGATTTTTCCAACTCGGGTGGTGGTCTATTGTCCAGCGTTGGTCTTAAGGACATCGTTTATCACGAGGGTCACTATTGGGTGGCTACTAATCGGGGACCAGCTCTCTATGATGGAGAGATATGGAAACACCATCTTCAATTAGAAACTGTTTTTGATGAATGGGAAGATGATAAGAATGCTACCCTGGAGAACCCTGATAATACCAAGGATTATGCCGCCTGTGTAGCCATTGATGTTGACAGTGAAGGTGCCATATGGCTGGGTTCTGATACTCATGGTTTGGTCAGAGTGAACACTCGTGGTACTTATTTGACCAGCTTTGATGATATCATTGAATACTACCCTGGACCTGACTCGTTGTCTGACTATCTAGAATCTTTAGCTGATACAGATTTAAATGATATCATGGTTGATGGTGATCTCGTATGGATTGGCACAAATAAGGGTGTTATTTCCTACAATTATGTTGATACAGTTTGGACTCATTACCCCAAAGACAACGTGAATGGGCTATTGAATGACGATATCTACGCCATTGATAAGTTACCCGAATCTCAGGGTGGAAATCTTGTATTTGGTACTGCAAAGGGTGTGGCTTTCATGGTTGACGACGCCTTTGTTGTGTACTCGAAATCCGATAGTACGATTCCTAACAACAAGGTATATAGCTTATTCAATCGTGGTACCGATGAATACTACCTGGGAACAGGCGGAGGTTATGCGGTAATGGATCTTTCGAATGCCTCTAGTGATTTTACCTCAGGAGTCACATTTGAGATCTTTTCTGCCAGTTGGGGTGATGCAACTATCTATAGTGATAAGAACATCAAAGCCATCAACTTTTCAGGCGATATAGGATATTTTGGTACAGAAATAGGTGTGGAGCAGAGACTTTCTGCCACTGAATGGAATACTTTTAGTCCACAGCCTGGTGATGTCTTGAATATTTTTACCCGTAAGGAATTCAGCTCACGGGATATCTATAGATATGAGACTACTGCAGCAAAAGAGGATGCAGAGAAGGTTGCTAACGAGCTTGGAAAAGTTTCAGTGGTTCCAAATCCTTACGTAGCTGCTGCCATTTGGGAGCAAAAACCCTATCTACAGTCCGGACGAGGAGAGCGAAAGATCTATTTCATCAATCTCCCAACAGAGTGTACAATTCGAATTTACACAATGGCTGGAGAGTTGGTTAAAAAATTAGAACACCATGAGTCTGTTTATAACGGCGCTCAATCCTGGGATCTTCTGAATCTGGACAATCTGGAGGTTGCCTACGGTGTTTACATATACCACGTTGAAACCGATAACGCAGAAACCATCGGCAAATTTGCCGTGATTAAATAAGGAGATTGACCATGTACAAAAAAATGATCATGCTCCTTGTAATTGCAGTTTCAATGAGCTTTGGACAGTATAAAGGTGGTACAACCGCAGCACAATTCCTCAAAATTGGTATAGGGAGCCGTGCAACTGGTATGGGCGAGGCTTATGTAGCCATGAGTCAGGATGCTTCGGGGCTTTACTGGAATCCAGCTGGTATTGCCCAGGCTGGTGGTGGCGAGATCTTGTTCCAAAGAAACAATTGGATTGCCGATGTGGCCATCAATTATATGGGTGTAATTTTTCCACTCTATGGGGTTGGAACCGTTGGTATTAGTATCACCTCATTAACAATGGATGACATGCCGGTTACTACCGAGCTGGAACCCAATGGAACCGGTGAGGAATTTACTGCAAGTGATTTAGCCTTACAAGTGACCCTGGCAAGATCACTTACGGATAGATTCTCAATTGGATTTAATGGAAAATATATCCAGCAGACCATCTGGCATAGCCGGGCCAGTGCTATGGCGGTTGATGTTGGTACCCTGTTTAGAACCCAGTTCAATGACATGCGTCTCGGCATGAGTATCTCCAATTATGGATCAGGTATGAGGATGTCTGGCCGGGATATTCTTGTGCGCTATGACCCAGCACCAGGCTTTGAAGGTAATAACGATGCAATTCCTGCAGACTATGCTCTGGATGATTGGGATTTACCCCTCATCTTCAGGGTTGGAGTAGCCATGGATGTGATTGAAGTGGGTGTCACCAAAGTGACCGTAGCGGTGGATGCCATTCATCCCAATGACAATTATGAATCCATTAACATTGGTACCGAACTGAGCATATTGGATAAATACTTTCTAAGAGGGGGCTGGAAATCACCCTTCGTAGAAACCAACACCAGTCTGGCAGCATCCGAGCTGGAAGCTCGCGAAGAAGGATTCACATTTGGTGCAGGATTCGATCTGCCTATTTTTGGGTCGGCCTCGGGATTACGATTTGACTATGCTTATGCCGATTTTGGTCGATTGAAGGATGTGCAGAGATTTAATTTCAGTTTGTATTTTTAATGCATACCAGGATTACCTCTAGATAGGTATGCAGTACTCAAGGCACCTTTCCGATCTCCCAAGATTTCGAAGAGGTGCCTTTATTTTTTATAGTAGGTTGTTAACAGAAATAATTAAGGCGAGACTGGTATGAAAAAACTATGTCGGATATCTCTGATTTTATTGATTGGGGCTCAATTTCTCTATTCAGGAACTGCAGGAAAATTGACAGGTCGGGTGACCGATCAAAGCACTGGGGAAGCCCTTATTGGAGTGAATGTCTTTCTACCAGCTACCAGTCAGGGTGGCGCAACCGATTTAGATGGAAATTTCTACATACTTAACATCGCGCCAGGTGAATATCAACTTCGCTGTTCCATGATTGGTTATTCAGAACAGGTGATTGATGGAATCAGGATAATGATTGATTTGACCACGACCCAGGATGTTCAGATGACGCTCAGCATTATTGAAGGAGACGTTGTCACAGTCACCGCGGACCGATCCATGATACAGGCTGATATTACGCATGCACAGGCGAATATTAGTTCTGCCGAATTAGAAGCATTGCCCGTTGAGTCCTTCCAGGCCGCAGTCTCACTACAGGCTGGTGTGGTTGTGGATGGTGCTGGAGCGATTCATATCAGGGGTGGACGCTCTTCTGAAGTTGCCTATTTGATCGATGGTATACCTGTGACCAACTCCTACGGTCAGAACATGGGCGTCGGCATCGAAAACAATGCGATTCAGGAACTTCAGGTCATTTCAGGAACATTTAATGCAGAATACGGCCAGGCCATGTCAGGAATTATCAATATTATTACCAAGGATGGAAGTTTGAATGATTACTCAGGAGAGTTGAGCTACCGTTACGGTCGCTATATCTCAACGGATCCTGGAATATATCTTGGTATCATTCCAGGAGATCTGGCTTTGAAAGATGATATCGACATTACCAAAGTAGATATTTTCGGTACGAATCAAGACGTTTTTACACCCCAGGGCAGACATGATTTTCAATGGAGTATGAGTGGACCCGTACCAGGATTGTCAAAGAGCACCTCATTTTTCACCTCTGGAAGATATGAAGATTTAGCTGGTCGCCTATATGGAGTACGCCGTTTTAATACAGATTCATTTTATTGGGATAACACCAATTCCATGCCCATCGAGAATGGTGAATACTTCTCCGACTATATTGATTATGGCCAGGATGGTTGTCCTGATGAGTATGAAAATGGGACAGGTGGTTGTGCCAGTGTACCCCTTAATCTTGGCGGTGACCCCAATGGAGACAATTGGGATTTCTATCTCAATCCCAACGGCGGAGAGGGCAATTCTATCCGTGATGGTGGCGAGTCGGGGAATGGTTTGTGGGATGGTGGCGATCGTGTATATCCTGTTGATCCCGATGTATACCTCGATGACGCAACCGGTATCTGGTATCGTGATGTGGATGGAAACGGAGAATGGAACTCAGACGCTGATACAGATGTTGGTTTTCCAGAATTCACCTATGAAGATATCGATGGCAACGGAGCCTTAAGTGGGGAATGGTATTTTGATGGAGATCAAAATGGTGAATGGACCAATATGCGTGGCGACAACGCCGTGGTACCTCTCTATAATTCTAAGAGTCTTAATCTACAAGGCAAGCTTACACACCGATTCTCACAAAAATTGAAACTTTCTTTAAATGTCCTTTATGGAAGTTCCCAAACCTACAATAGCAATGCCTTAAACTGGAAGTATACTCCTGAGGGTCGAGCTACGTCCTATGGGACCAATATGAATATCGGTCTGGTCCTGCAGCATACGCTCAGCCCAGAGGCATTTTACAGTATCAAAGCATCAATCCTGGGGAATTTTGGCAGATCCTATTATGAACCTATTTATGATGTAAACTGGAATCAGCTTTTTATGTCAAACATGTTCACTATCTCAGATTTTGACATGCCCGCTGATACTTCGTATGACACCAATAATCTGGAGGATTATGAGAATGACAATAACATTCTGGATGCCTCAGTTGGTCAGAAATTTAATTTAGGTGGAATATCAAAATATCACCTTTATCGAATGACTCGCAGCCAGCTCATCAAATTTGATATGACCAACCAGGTAAATAAAATGCACCAGCTTCAGGGTGGCCTCGAATACAAATATACCAGCATTTTCCGCAGGGATTTTTCCATTATTTATGATCCTGCAGAAGGCTATTCCACCCCGCAAATCCTGACCCCAAATGTGAGTCCCTCAACACCAACTTACAGCGAGATGATTAAACATCCGTCAGAGTTTGCAGTCTATCTCCAGGATAAAATTGAAGTGGTAGATATGATTGTAAATGCAGGAATTCGATACGAAATATTTGATCCCGACGGTGTGACTCCCTCAGATCCTGCAGATCCTAACCCCAGGTCTCCTCTAAAATTGGTCAACAGATTCCATGATACAGATGGAGATGGTCAGATTTCAGAGGACGAAGCAATAGATACGAATGCTAAAACCCTGGAAGACCGCATGGAGTACTGGTTCAAGGAAGCGTCTAAGAAGGTTCAGTTCAGTCCACGTCTTGCTATGGCCTATCCCATCACGGATAAAGGTGTGCTGCATTTCTCTTATGGTCATTTTTTCCAAATTCCAAGTTACACCTATCTCTATATAAACCCTGATTTCGAAGTACCGGCTGGCGGAAGTATTGCCTCTGCAACTATGGGCAATGCTGACCTGGAACCTCAAAAAACCGTTCAATACGAGGTTGGCTTTCAACAGCAATTTGGTGAAAATATTGGTGTGGATGTAACTGGGTTTTACAAGGACATCAGTAATTTATTGGGTTCCAAGATTGTCACTACCTATACAAATGAAGTTTATGGTGTATATGTCAATCGAGATTATGGAAATGTAAAAGGTATTACTGTCTCCTTAACGAAAAGACTCTCACAGGGATTCTCAGCCAACATAGACTACACTTACAGTGTGGCTGAGGGTAATGCCTCAGATCCCAGATCAGCATTCTGGGATGCTCAGAATAATCGTGATTCAGAAAAACAATTGGTTTATCTGGACTGGGATCAACGCCACACACTCAATGGTTCTGTATTGTTCAAACTACCCTTTAAAGTCAACCTCAGTTTCATCGGTGAGTATGGGTCAGGCTTGCCTTATACACCCACTTCTCTAAATCTGGTGGGAGGGAGCTTTGAAAATAGTGGTCGTCGACCGACCAAAATCAATGTTGATATGAGAATTTCTAAGAAATTCGCAATGCTTGGAAGGGAAATAGGGTTTACAGCCAATGTATATAACCTCCTCGATATTCGAAATGAGGTCTCAGTTTATTCAGACACGGGTCGCTCGGGTTATTCACTCATTCCCACTTATACCACTCAAGATCCTGGCTGGAATTACAATACACTTGAAGAATATCTAAACAGACCGAGCTACTATTCGTCTCCAAGACAGATTCGAATCGGTATCTCAACCTCATTATGAGTCAAGGGCTAGCAATGAAAATCAATAAGACTTTAGTACAAATGGTGATCTTCCTGGTAGTTCCTTTTGTCCTGGAAGCGGCGAGCTCAGATAAAAATATCCACCCCAAGCCTCAAAATATGAGAAAAGTGGGTGCCCTGGGTACAGATGCCAACGGACATGGAAATCGCAGACTCGGCGTTCACAACGGAAATAAAATTCTCACCAGATTTACAAATTATGGCTCTATTGCTGATTGGAGAAACTCGCCAGGGCGTTATGATTGTGGAATCTATCCTATTGGCAGTGGACGTTCATACCTGGCTGAATTCTCACCTCTCGTGGCAGCAGAAACTCCAAATGCAAGTGGTGCTCCACTTCACATTATCAGCGAAGGTATGCCCGCAAGCTCCATAGATAAACCTACGTCAGATGACTATCTCTGGCAGTTTGAACCAATACTGGGTTATGCTAATACCAATGATTCACTGATAGCAATGAGTGATGATAGTCTTTCCTGGCCTGATAGCTGGGCAAACTTGCCTGCTGATTGGGACAATAGGTGGGCAGGTCAGTACGGTCAGTACAGTCGTGCAGATCAGGAAAGCTATTTTCATATGGATGATTTCAATAATGATGAGTTTAAACACTACCCGGTCTTAGTTGATGATTTGATGCATACCGGAAGCATTGTACAATTAGCGAACTCTGATTCGAATAATTATGCTGTACTCACCGATATGAATACAACATTCAATGGTCTGGTACGTGATGTTGCACGATCCGAGGCAATAGATGTTAGAGATGGAAGACGTCCCGATGTCATTAAGGTGCTTGATGATAAGTGGTATGAAATTGAAGTTATACTAAATGATCACCAAATCCTGATAAAAACCTTTGTTGGTCGTGCCAATACCTCAGAACAAGACATGGATTATTACATCTATGATGGTCTCAAAAGAGGTCTGGGGGTCGATGTCTCTGCCAGAGGTTATCAATGGGCACACCCTGCTGCTGAAGATATTCTGATTTTCACATACTGGATTCAGAATATCAGTTCATGGGACTATCAAAAATTCATCTTTGGGATGTATGGAGATGCAGATGTAGGTGATGATGGAGATCAACGGGATGACGATGCCTGGTTTGACACGGTCAATGATATTGTTTATCAGTGGGATCACGACCTCTGGACAGTAAATGATGGTGGATATGTCCCGGCTTATTTTGGTTGGAAGTATCTCGAATCACCTGGAAATCCCCTGGATGACCGGGATAATGACGAAGATGGAATGATTGACGAAAGTCAGGATGATGGTATCGACAACGATGGTGATTGGGATCCCTATGTGGATGATACAGGTTCTGATGGTGTTGGTCCAAATTTTGGTGAATATCTTGGACCTGATGCAGATGGAACTGAAGGAAATGGTGTACCAGATGCAGGTGAGCCAAATTATGAGTATACTGACAATGATGAATCCGATCAGATTGGTTTGACAAGTTTTACAGCTGGCCCTTATCCTGGTATTAATCTTACCCGTGACGCATCAGCCTGGGAACAGTTGTCACCAGGATCATTCACAGAGATTTCTCAAACAGTTGATCTGACCTTCATGTATGGATCGGCTTATTTTGAGCTGCCACAGCAGGAGGAGCGCAAATTTGCAGTAGCACTCATTTTCGGTAACGATTATGAAGATATCTTGCGCAACTCCGAAACCATGCAACAGATTTATAATAGTGATTATAATTTTGCAAAACCACCAAATCTCCCAAAACTCACTGTCGTTCCCGGCGATGCAAAAGTCACATTGTACTGGGATGATAAGGCTGAATACAGCCTGGATCCCATATATGGTAAAGATTTTGAAGGATATCGTATCTATCGTGCCACTGATCCTGCCTTTAATGAAGTATGGAATATTACCGATACTTACGGCAATCAGACCTTTAACAAACCTATTGCCCAGTTTGACAAAGCAGATGGTCTGGAGGGTCCGCATCCATATGGCCTGAATGGTATTCATCTCGATATGGGAACAGATACAGGATTGAGACATTCATGGACAGATACGACAGTTCACAACGGTCAAACATACTACTATGCTGTTGTAGCCTATGATTATGGTTTCGACTATGATTTTTACGACCGGGGTATTTCAGATGTGGAATTAAGACCACCGATCACTCCTTCTGAGTGTACCAAGAAGATCGAGATTAATGCTTCTGGTATTCCTGTTAAATTTGGTATCAATACGGCAGTTGCAGTGCCAAACGCACCGGCAATGGCCTATATGCCACCCGAAATTGTCGCTGATGCAGCTACGACCCTGGGGACGGGATCTCTGGAAATAGAAGTTATAGATCCTTCAAAAATTAGAAATACTGATCAGTACCAAATCACTTTTCGTGATTGGTCCGAAGACGGAATCGACAATGACTTTGATTGGCGTACCTGGACAGATGATTCCACTACCATTGTACTGAGCACAACACTACAGATGCTCATTCCACCAAATTCTGATACTTTAGTGTTCACGCTTCCCGGTGCCCATCTATTTCAGGGAATAACCGCCAGTACTCACAATTTCGTCTTTAATGGATTCAATTTTATTACTACCTTTGTCGACACACAAACCGTCACAGAGGGCGATTCAACCTATCTCCAGTATTTTGTAGAAATCCCGGACACTACATTCACATTATTCCCCACACTGGGTTTATGGGATGGCTGGGAAGAAATATACGATGATATTGGTTCAGATGGTTGTAATGACGAATTCGAAACTGGAGACCCACTGAATCCTTGTTCTGAAATTGAGTTGAATCTTGGTAATGATCCAAATCAGGATAATTGGAACGAGTTCACAAATCCCAATGGGACGCAGGCCAACGCCAGGGCAGATGCCGGCGAGCCTCATTTTGACGCCAATGATGTGGATGAGATTCCACGTCGTACAAGCTCCTATCAGCTAACAAATCTTTCAACTGGAAACATTTTACTTTCTGATCAAAGCAATTTTTCTGGTGAAGGCCGAGGTATGGTTACTGAGGGGTTCAAGGTGAATGTCTCAAACGATATCATTGGATTAAATGAAGCTGAAACAGGTTGGATGCGATCTGGATTGAATTATGAAATCAATTTATATGCAGAAAAACATAATAATGTTGATCTCAAATTAGTTCCTTTCGACTATCTGTTAACCATCAACCCAACTGTCACGGATACTTCAATATTCCTGAATAAACGTATGGCATTCAGCGTTCGAGATCTTACCAATGATCTGCCGGTTAGAATAATAGCTCAAACCCTTGCTGATACAACCCTTAGACCAGGTTCTGTGATTTACCCAACCATCCATGCAGGGGGTGATGATCGCGTAACCTGGAAAATGGTGAGTCAGTCCAAAGTTGGCAATGTGAACCGCATTGCTCAATGGGATGATTTTACTGTTTTTGCTACATCGAGTCAGGGGTTAGGCCTCTATGATGGAGAAACCTGGGGAAATATAAAACTGGAGGCAGGTCTAATTACCACCAACATTCTGGATATTGCTTATGACAATGCTGGTAGGATTATGCTGGGCTCGACTGGAGGACTAAGCGTCCACAACCAGTATGGCTGGGACAATTACGAAATCGATCTGATTGTTGCGGCAGGTGGTACTGAGGAAGAAAAATTTGATTTCCTCAGTTTTGACAAAGTTCTTGAAGATCAGGATGGAATCCTCTGGTCAATTTCTGACAAAGGAATTTTTCGTTGGGATTGGCACCGTAGCCAGATTGCCGAGGTGTGGGGTGAGGACGATATCACTTATTTGAACTTTTTTAGTGGCGAATTTAATATAGTAGGTGGCGACACACTGGTAACTGGAGTGTTGCAGGATGAATCCACAGCGATGCTTGCGCTTGATAATGGAACCATCGTGGTGGGTACTCAATCTGAAGGTATAGAGTTTTATCAACCGGCAGATAGCAGTTTCTGGTATCTGAACAAGGATAATTCAGAAATACCCACGGATAAGATCATTTCCCTGGCGACCAATCAGACCAATCTATTTATTGGGACCAAAGATAGAGGGCTGGTTATCTACAATTTTGCCATGGACAGTATTACTTACTCAAATAGAGAAAGTTTACTGGACAGGAAGGTCAACGATATCTTGTTGGGGGCAGATGGAAAGGTTCATCTTGTTACCAAGAAAGGCTACAACATAGTAGACTTCAATGAGGTGGACACAGTCTATTCTGCTTATACAAAGGATGATGTTGCAGCATTTGGCACAAACCTCCTACAGTGTATTAATCAAACTGATGATGGAGCTATCTGGATTGGTACAGAAAACTCAGTAGCAAGATTGAAGGATGGTGTTTGGGAGAATTGGGCTCCAGAACCTGGTGATCAGTTCATTGTCAAGTCGAGAAAACCATTCTCTGCACACGATGTTCTGACATTTTCAGCAACAGGTGGTGATATCGATGTTACTGCACCTTCAAGTCTGCTGGAGGATATCTCTGTCGTGCCCAATCCCTACGTAGTTACAGCCTCGTGGGAGCCGCAGCACCTTTATGATTCTGGAAGGGGAATCCGTAAAATCGATTTCATTAACTTACCTCCAGAATGTACCATAAGTATTTATACCATCAGTGGTAAGTTCGTCAATTCCATCCAGCACAACTCTGAAATATGGGATGGGGCTGAATCCTGGAATCTCCTCTCGAGAGATGGTTTGGAGATAGCCTATGGCGTTTATCTATATCATATAGATGCGCCTGGAATTGGTAGTCATGTTAGCAAATTCGCAGTGATTAAGTAGGAGGTTGATATGAAACTATCAAGAAACTCATTTCGTATAGCAATCATCTTCCTGTTAATGGCTACTACAGCACAAGCAGTCTCCAAGCGAGGTACCACAGCCGCTTCCTTCCTGGAAATTGGGATTGGAGCCCGGGGAACCTCAATGGGCAATGCTTATGTAGCCGTAGTGGATGATGTTCATTCACTATATTGGAATCCAGCTGGATTGGCACTGATGAACAAGAGCGAGGTGAGCTTTATACAGACCAATTGGTTGGCAGGCATTGGCTTTAATAATGTTTCTGCAGCCTTCCCCATGGGGAATCTGGGAACTATTGGTGTCGCCTTGACCAGCATATCTATCGAAGAAATGGATATCACCACCGTAGATCAGCCAGATGGTACTGGAGAACGTTTTGGTGCTTCAGATCTATCAGCAACTCTGGGGTGGGGTAGAAAATTCACTGATCGATTCACCTTTGGTGCCAATGTAAAATATATCGAAGAGCGTATATGGCATATGAAAGCCAGCTCTGTAGCAGTGGATCTCGGCACCACATTTAAAACTCAGTTCAGAGATCTGAGAGTAGGTATGAGTGTTTCCAACTTTGGTGGAAAAATGCAGTTGAAGGGGGATGATACCTTAATCGAGGTTGATGTCGCTCCAGACCAGGAAGGCAACAACTCCCGTATTAATGCCCACCTTGATACGGACTACTGGTCTCTGCCTCTGACTTTTAGAGTCGGATTGGCTGCAGATGTACTGAAAATTCCCCATGGAAAACTCACCCTGGCCGTTGATGCGGCTCATCCCAATAACTATTCGGAAAGTATTAGTGTTGGAGGAGAATTCAATCTCATGGATTTAGCCTTCCTTAGAGCCGGCCAGACTTTCTATCTCGATGACGTGGATGATGATGGAAATACCCTTTCTCCCGAAGGCTTTAATGTTGGTGGAGGAGTGAATTTCCTCATAGCCCGGAACCTGCGCTTCAAGTTGGATTTGGCCTATGGTGATTGGGGAATATTAAACGATACACGTCGCTTTAGTATAAGTTTGGAATTTTAACCAGGGTTTCTCATATTCTGATTAGTCGAATTTGAAGGAAAGAAGGAAGCCAATGAAGGTAAATAATAAGTCCATTTTAGTTCTACTGATACTGCTTGCCGGGTTGTTGCATGCATCACAAATAGATCAAATTATTGAAATCGATGATGCAGCAGAATCCTGGGTTTCAAAAGATGGACGACCATTGTACTTCACTTCAAGTAGTTCACAGTATGTGATTGATAATCAGACTGTTAGAAGAATGCCTGCCTATGATCATAATGCCGGTATTAGTCTATCACCAAATGGGGAATATCGTCTTTTTTCGCTACTTCAGGATCTAGGGGAAATGAAAAACAACAAACGTTATTCAGATTATTTTGTGCTAAATGATCACTCCGAATTGCTCTATGCAGTAAATCGAGGCTCTGATTCTGATCTCAAGCCCCTGGTAGCTGCCCTATCTGATAATGGAATACTCGCACTCGTAGATCCAGTAAAAGCCCTGATCTATTTCTATGAATCTGGAAACCTCACCGCTGAGGGACAGCTATATGAGGATGATGGCGAGATGAGTATGGAGCGAAATGTTCTCATGCAGTGGGTAGGGGATCAATGCTATATTTTGCTGGAGCGCCCAGGTTTTAATGGTGGCAGTGCAGGAAAATCCCTTTTTATTAGGATAAATAGCGATGGTCGTGGGCAAATAACCTCCTATCTGCCATTCACATATTTGCAGAAATTGGTATTTCAAAATCAACGCTTTTTTGTGAGCGGATATGACTACTCCGCTACTGATAAAGAAATGAAACCCATGATTGCTGAACTCAGAGGTGATGGGAAGATGCTTTGGAATAATGAGAATTTTGGCCATGAGCTAAAGGTATCCGCCAACGGACAATATCTTGCCGTGCTCAGTAGCCATGAATTTATACAATTGTTCGATCTAAGTTCAAAAAGAGTCGAAAAAATTCGATTTGACAATAATAATAGAGTCTGTTTAGGTCTGTCTGTAAATAATCGGGGCCAGGTTGCAGTGATTCGTGTTGCAGCAGATTTCTTCGCAAAAAGAAACACCCATTTCTCGCAAATCTTTTTTCCCCAATCAAAAGAGAACACAGATGTTCAAATCGATCCTCGTTTTCCAAAGTTGTTTAAAATTCAAAATGACGGTGATCGATTTTTCATAGGAACCAACTATGAATGGCTAGAGATAAGCCAGTAATGCCCCTTAAACTCATCCTTTTTCTTTTACCTCTGGGCTTGCTGGCTCAGATAAACAACTTCCCCTGGCCCATGGCGCCTATGGATCAACAGCATCGCATCTCTGCGACCTTTGATGAATGTCGTGAAGACCGGGATCATTTTCACAATGGCACTGATATGCCTTTAGCTCCTGGTGAGAATGCCCTGAGCATTATGGCCGGTACGGTTTCTGGTATTGGGTCTGACTGGATCAGAGTTGAGGATTTTGCCTATGTCCATGTCATCCCTTTGGCAGGGCTTCAAGTGGGAAACACAGTGGCGCAGGGAGCTGTGGTTGGGCACACGGACAGTTATGCCCACATTCATCTAAATTATGGAGGTGGCGCCAGCGGACACCCCACCGGTAATCCACTTTTACCTGGGAAAATCACTCCTTTTGTAGATCCCTATCATCCAAGATCTCCAATAATTCAATTTGTGAGAGATGGCACATCAACTGCTTTCCCAGGTCCAACACTCAGTGGACAGGTTGACATCATTGCACAGGCTGCTGATACCACTGATCTCTTATCCACCATCGATATGAACAATGGGATTTATACTATAGGGTGGGCATTGCACTCGTCGGATACCTCTGAAGTGTTACGAGGGCCTCATTTTTGGTTTGAAGCTGATCAACTATATTCAAATTCGAATATAAATCGAGTTTATGCTCCTGGATCCTCCACCAGTATCTATCGATACGTCGTTACTAACCGAATCACTTCAAACGATTATCTCGATTGTAATCTTTACGAGCCAGGTCCCTATGTCATATCTGTGATGAGTTCTGATACCCGCGACAATTGGGATACGACCTATGTCCGAGTACAACTCAGCGATGTTGATCTACTACCACCGGGACAGCCAAACTTTACATATATCGGACCCAATGCAGATGGACATTTACAGTTGGAATGGGAAGCCCCTGATGATCCAGATCTGGGTGGTTATGTCCTGGAATTCTCTTTTAATGGCACGACCTGGAGTTCAAATCATGGCCCAGATGTCCTCACATCAGATTTAACCAGTTTTACTGTTGAGGGATTTCCAGAAAACTCCTACATTCAATTTCGGATGAGAGCAGTGGATACTGCGCCAATACCAAATCATAGTCAATATTCCGATACTTATGGTGTCCGTTTAAATAGTGCCCAACCAACCATCCTTATTGTTGATGGTTTTGATCGGATTGATGGGTCATGGACCTCTATTCAGCATGATTTTGCAACCTACTATTCTGAGGCTATTGTGAATAGTGGCTCAGAAGCAGCCATAGCAACCGTGAGCAATGAATGGGTAACGGCCGCTCAAAATCTCGATGATTACTCCAATGTGTTCTGGTTTGTTGGTGATGATAGCAGGACCTCAGAATCATTTAGCACATCAGAGCAGAATGTTATCTCCGCTTATTTGTCGGGGGGAGGAAACTTTTTTGCGTCAGGTGCTGAAATTGGCTATGATCTGAGTGCAGGTTCACCTGCTGATATACAATTTATGAATCAGGTACTCCACCTGAATTATGCTGGTGACAATGCCAATAGCACACATGTTGATGGTGTACCCAACCACTTCGAGGGGATTAGCTTTGATTATGGCAGCAGCCCCTATATCGAAGATTGGCCAGATTATTTTACACCCAGCTCCGGGGGTGAGGTCGCACTGAGATACGGAAATGCTTTGACTGCAGCCATCAGTTACCGGGACGACAACTCAGCAACTTTTACCATGGGTCTGACCTTCGAAACCATTGATACAGAGACTCAGCGTGAAGACCTCATCGGCCGTGTACTGCAGTACTTTGCCAGAACAACCGACATCATAGACATTCAAATTCCTGGCCAAATGTCCATATCTCGAGTGTATCCAAACCCATTTAATGCTTCCGTCAATATTGAGTGCCAATTGGATCAATATGCTGATGGTCGTATGCTCATTTACGATCTTCGAGGGGCTCTAATTGTAGACGAACAATTGGTGAATAATTCACCTGGTACTTATCATTGGACCTGGAATGCTGAAAATGAAACAGGACAAAGTGTACCAAGTGGTGCTTATTTTGTTCAGTTACTTCAAGGCGATATACGCAGTGTGACATATAAAGTGGTTTTACTGAAATAGGTGAGTGGTGAAAAATAAGTATCTAATATTATTTTTAGGTTTACTGCAAATTGCCAGAGCTGATATCCTGCATATTGAGCCTTATGCGCAATGGACCTTCGATACCCCGCTGGAGCAGGTCATTTTCAGATCAAGTACCAGTGGTTTCCCTATCATGTATACTGTGACAGAGAATCAAATCTCCTACTACGACAGTCTGGGTAACCATGTCATCCAAATTGGTCGCACATCAAATGATGTCTTCAAAATAAACCTGGATCTCTCAAGCTTTATGTTGATTCAAGAAAATGAATCAATCGAGGCCTCCAAGCCACAGCGACTTTACTCATTTCAGGTGTATGATTATCAAGGCAATCCAAAATACACATTGGTTCATGGTGTCCCCTTGGGTGGGGGAGAACTCAATTCAAGTCTGACCAATCATGGAAGTATTCTGTTAAACCAGGAGGATCAACCCTGGATTCTTGAATTGAGCAATGAGGACACACTGCTCTATTTGGAGAATGTTGTACCTGGTGATCAGGAAAATTGTGAAATCAATCTTGTGATGGATAAATTGATCAACCGAAATGAATTCATCACGGCTTCATCTTGCATGACGCGTTCCCAGCCTGACTCGACTGCATCAATCGATATTCATCTATGGAATCATGACCAACTTTTGAGTGACCCTGTGCGTGTTCCAGGTAGACTTGTGGGACTTGAGGCCATGCCGGGTACAGATTATTACTTCCTGGAGATTCATGATGGTTTTGAGTCAAGCCTTACGCTATTTAACAGGGCTAGAATTATGGGGCAGTTCCCCTGGAAAACCTGGGAAATTAGCTCTCTGGGACGTGAAACAGCCTTTATCATTTCAGAAAAAGATTTGAATGTGGTTAATCTGGGAGATGGGACCCTCATTTCCAGTTATCATCCCATCGATATGTCCACCATCAGCGATGCTGACTATCTGCCTCTCTGGGGTTTGTTTCTTTATATTCGTTATGAACCATTCTTCACAGAAGATGGTGTACAGGCTTACCGCAATTTCGAACTGGAAGGTGTGAGTAAAACCGGACAGATCGCCCACCGTAGCTCATTTGGGAGCTGGACATCTACATTACCAAAATTATCTCAAATTGGAAAAGATCTATTTGCAATTCATATGCACAATGCTGTTCTTTTGTACCGTGTTGAATTGGAAAAGAAATAGGTTTTTTTCAGAATCAACTAAAACAAAATTAGGAGAGTAACTTGAAAATAAAGTTTTTTTTATTATTGGTGCTAAGCATGGCAATTTTGAGCTGCAGTACCCAGCAGGAAACCATCGTTGAAGAAAAGTCATTTGGTCTTTCCAATGTGGAACAATTGACATTCAAAGGTGACAACGGGGAAGCATATTGGGGTCCCCAGGGCCAGCAGATTATCTTCCAGAGTAAACGTGATGGAAATGGTTGTGATAAAATCTACATCATGAATGCAGATGGCAGCGAACAACATATGGTAAGTCCTGAGCTTGGCGCAAATACTTGTTCCTATTTTAGCATGGAGAAGGATAGAATTATTTTTGCCTCTACCTTTGGTGTCGTAGACAGTTGTCCACCCAGACCCAAACCTCAGGGGAATAAATATCTCTGGCCACTTTTTCCCTATGATATCTATTCAGCCAATCCAGATGGATCTGATCTGGTACGAATCAGAGAAAATGCAGGCTATGATGCTGAGCCAACCGTTTCTTTTCTCACAGGTAAGGTGATTTTTACCTCTGAAATCGATGATGATCTAGAATTGTTCACTATGAATATGGATGGATCTGATGTTCAGAGAATCACCAATCACCTTGGTTATGATGGTGGACCCTATTTTAGCCCCGATGCAAAAAAGATTGTCTGGCGCGCCTGGTATCCAGAAAATGCCGAAGACACCTTGCGTTGGCAGGAAAATATGTCTCTAGATCAGGTTGAGGCCGTGCCACTATCCATTTATACCATGGACGTAGATGGTCAGAATAAAGTACGATTGACCAACAATGGCGCCACCAACTGGGCTCCATCGTGGCATCCTGATGGTAAGCACGTGGTTTTCTCATCCAACATGGATGACTGGAATGAAGAAGCCGCTGCCTATGGTCATAACTTTGAGCTATATATGGTGGCTATTGATGGCACAGGACTAAAACGCCTGACAAACAATACCTTCTTCGATAGTTTCCCCATGTTTAGCCCTGATGGAAAATTCATGGCTTTTGCTTCCAACCGAGATGCTGATAACCCTAGAGCGACTCACATTTTTAAAGCAGAGTGGAACGACTAACTAATTTATAGAGATATATTTTGTCAATTAAATGGTGTCTTGCTCAGTTTGCTGCAGTGAGACACCATTTTTATATTCGATGAAATTCTCAGAACGAAATGAATAAACTGCTACTCACATATTTACCCTACGGTGCCATTGATCTTTTACTTGGTATCGCCATAATCAGTGAATTTGTCAATAAGCGTTATGATCTGCTATGGGCAAATCTGCCAATTTTGATCTGGGGTTTGGTTTCACTTAATAAACAAGTCAGAAAAATGCAAGATGATCTGGTTGATTGAAATCAGCATCATCCTGGTGACAGCCATTCTGGTGACCCACGCCAGGAATGTCTACAATTTGTCATTTGTGAAAGTTTTCTGGATATCAGGGATGATTTTAGGATTTCTCAGAGAATACGCACTCAGTGAAATCATGAAAATCTATAGTTATGGTGACTTCCACATCACCCTTTTTGGCTTACCACTCATTTATACTCTATTTTGGACCAACATCGCCTATATCGGGTTAACCTGGAGCAATAATTTTCTGGACCATGAGTATTTGAAAGCCAAACCCTTTGATTATCACTTGCCCCTTATATTTCTAACCATGGTTTTAATCTCCTTTTTCTTTGAAGCGCTGCTCTCACAATATGGTCTGCTCATCTGGAACCTTGACTCCAGTTCAAAATTATGGGGAAACACACCAATCCTGGCACCTTTTGCATATGGATGGACCTCAGTATTATTTATAAAAAGTTTGAAATTACTTTCTAAAGAGCCTGAGCAAAATTGGCAAGTGCTTGTACTCAAGCTCAGTCTGGCTCAACCGTTGGTGGTTCTGATTCTCGCAGGTTTGTTGCTCTTATCAAACCTGGCTATTATTCTTGTTTTTTCCTGATTGACAGAGGCTGGGAGGGGGATTACATTAGCCCGCTTTTTCATGTCATGGCGAAGCTACAGTATGTAGCGAAGTCAGAGATGCCCGGGTGGCGGAATTGGTAGACGCGCTAGGTTCAGGTCCTAGTGTACTCTTTTGTACGTGCTGGTTCGACTCCAGTCTCGGGCACTTC
>JABMQQ010000172.1 GCA_013202495.1 Fidelibacterota bacterium
ATATATGCTCTGTTTTTCATTGAAAGGGCTTGGCCTTGGGAGTCCTTTTGCTATATTGCTCCACATGAGAACTGGCATTCATGTGACCCAAAATTTCCCATTCATCTCTGATCTATCAAAAGCAACATCCCCAGTAAGTTTTTCTCTAAACCGATGGAAGCTTCACAAGCGCTAGACCATGCATTTCAAGGTGGCATATTTCAGTACCAACGTTTTCGCACCGGCACTGGCACCACCAGCAAAACAGACACCCCAAAACTTACAGACAATAAAAAGAAATATTTGAGGACACTATGGAAGCGCATCAAGCCAAACACATTATTGTAACAGGGGGGGTCATCTCTGGTCTTGGAAAAGGTATTGCGGCTGCTTCCCTAGGGATGTTGCTGGAGCTAAAGAACAAGAAAGTAACTATCCAGAAACTGGATCCTTACCTGAACGTTGATCCCGGCACAATGAATCCATTCCAACATGGAGAAGTATTTGTCCTGGATGATGGGACTGAAACCGATCTGGATTTAGGTCACTACGAACGATTTATTGATGCAGACATGACCAAGGCCAACAACAGCACGGCTGGTAGTATCTACTATGAGGTCCTGGAAAGAGAGCGTCGCGGGGACTATCTGGGTGGGACAGTACAAATCATTCCACATGTCACGGATGAGATCATCAAAAGAATTGAAAAGCCGGAACGAATTGATCCTGATCTTGATGTGGTTATCACTGAAATTGGTGGCACGGTAGGTGATATCGAAAGTCTTTCCTTTCTTGAAGCAGTGCGACAATTTCAACAGGCTAGAGGTCGCGAAAACGTCATCATCCTGCATGTGACCCTTATTCCCTACATTGAAGCTAGTGAAGAGCTAAAAACGAAACCCAGTCAGCATTCCGTCATGCGCTTAAGAGAGATCGGTTTGCAGCCAGACATACTTTTCTGTCGTACACAGCACGAGCTAACAGATGATGTGAGACAGAAACTGGCTCTTTTCACAAATGTTAAACCCAATGCTGTCATCCAGGGTCTTGATGCAAAATCAATTTATGAAGTCCCCCTCTTACTGCAAAAAGAACACCTCGCTGGTATTGTTATGGAAAAACTCCAGATGGAAAACATTGAGTCTGATACCTCAAAGTGGGAACAATTTGTTCATCATATTTTAAATCCTGAAGACGAAATCACAGTGGCCGTAGCCGGTAAATACACAGCCATGGTGGATGCTTATAAGAGCATCATTGAAGCCTTTATTCATTCCGGAGTTGACAATCGTTGTAAGGTGAATATTGAATTTGTGGATGCCGAAGATCTGGAGTCCGATTCCGGTTTGGAAAAAGTATTGGGACATGTCCATGGAATTATAATTCCTGGTGGTTTTGGCTCACGAGGTATCGAAGGCAAAATTCAGGCTGCTCAATATGCCAGAGAAAAGCAAGTCCCATTTCTGGGTCTGTGTCTCGGTTTACAGGTAGCAGTCATTGAATACGCAAGGAATGTGATGGGTCTTAGCGATGCAGACTCTGAAGAGTTTTCAGAGTCCACTCCTCACCCGGTCATTCACCTCATGCAATCACAACATCATGTGACCCACAAAGGTGCCAGCATGCGCTTAGGCGCATATGATTGTGTCCTGAAGGAGGGGACCAAATCATTCGAGGCCTACGATGAAGGTAATATTTCAGAACGTCATCGTCATCGCTTTGAGGTGAATAATGCCTATAGAGATCAATTGGAAAAAGCTGGTATGATCATTTCAGGAGCATCCCCGGATGATGAGCTGGTTGAGATGGTTGAGATTGCCGATCATCCCTGGTTTGTAGCAACTCAAGCCCACCCTGAGTTCAAATCCAGAGTAGCTAAAACACATCCCTTGTTTAAAGATTTTGTGAAAGCATCACTTCATTATAAGAATCAATAGGATCGTCAGGCTTCTTACCCAGCTCGATCCTTTTTTTAGAAAAAGAAGTCAATTTCACCAAAAATTTATTTAATTTAAAGCCTGAACAGCTAACCCAAACTCAGTCGAATTCATCACCTCGTGCCATTAGGCACCAATATCCAATTATGAAATTCAGGAGTATGTCATGCAAGCAAAGATGGTAGCAAGTTCAGGTCATCGACAGAGATTAAGAGATCGATTTTTCCAAAATGGAATTGAATCCTTCCATGATTATGAAGTACTGGAACTCTTGCTCACCCTGGCAACGCCCAGGAAAGACATGAAGCCCCAGGCCAAAGAACTTATCCGACGATTTGGAAGCCTGGCCGGAGTATTGGAAGCTCCCACCTCAGTCCTCCTCGATATAAAAGGGATGGGACATACAAATGTTTTTGTGCTCAAACTTCCCCATGCAGTTGGCCGGAGGTACTTATTTGAGCAAACGAAGGGCAAAGATTATCTGAGATCCAGTAAAACAGTGAAGGATTATCTAACCCATAATTTACGTGAAAGGAATCGTGAGATTTTTATGGTCATATTCCTGGATGGTCAAAATCAGATTATCAAAATGGAGGAACTTTTTACTGGATCGCTCACCACTTCAGCTATCTACCCGAGGGAAGTCATCCATAAGGTCCTGAGTTATGATGCTGCCAGCGTCATTCTGGTTCACAACCACCCCTCAGGCTCACTCACCCCCTCTAGTAGTGACCGAGCTGTGACTAAAAAACTCCAAGTAGCGTTGGCTTCCATTGATGTAGAAGTTCTTGATCATCTCATTGTAGGGGGCAACGATTTTTTCTCATTCGCAGATCATCGACTTTTGTAAAATCAAGAAGCCCTAATCTCACAAAATCATTCTGAGCAGAGCGAAGAATCTTGATCCTCAACCATCACATAGTGGTTCAACCGCCTGGGGTCAAGATTCTTCGCTCTGCTCAGAATAGTCGGGAAAGCAGAAGTATGAGCAAAAAAAATTATGTCTATATCCTTACCAATCGGTCGGGGACACTCTACACAGGGATGACGAACAATCTGGCTCGTCGTCTTGAGGAACATCGCTCAAAACATTACAAGAATAGCTTCACAAAAAGATATAGTATAGACAGACTTGTATATTTTGAAGAACTAGATCATCCAGCCGATGCCATCCAACGAGAAAAACAAATTAAGGGATGGCTTCGGAAAAAGAAAATTCAGCTCATTGAATCAGTCAATTCAGAGTGGTTAGATCTGACTGAAGATATTCTACCAGATTGAAGTTTTACTGCTCTTCTTTCAAAATAATATCTGATTCTAATTCAGGATGATCTCCCCTGATATCAGCATAAAACTCTCGGATAAGATCCATATCTTTCTTGATATCACCTGACGGAATAAAAGCCGGGCCTGTCCCAGCTATTTTGTTAGCAAAATCTACATAGCCCAGCAAAAGCGGCACCTGCGCTTTATACCCCATATGATAAAAACCGGACTTCCAATGATCCCTTTTAGCACGAGTCCCTGATGGGGCCAGAGCGATAATTAAATTATCATTTGCTGCAAAATGATCAGCAATTTGATCAACCACACCATGGGTGCTCCTTCGATCAATAGGAATACCACCCAACCATTTCATAAACCCGCCAAAAGGCTTTTTAAACAGAGTATGTTTACCCAACCAGGAAATTTTTATACGCATGATAAACATGACTCCCAGGAGATGAATAAAATCCCAATTACTGGTATGGGGTTCGCAAATCAGAATAAACTTACCCTGGGGTGACAGCTCACCCTTAAACTCCCATCCTGTTAGTCGAAACCAAGCCTTGCCCATCATCAATTTTAAAAGGCCAGATCGTTTATTTTTCTTCATGATCTATCTCCCAAAATCTTTATTTCGCATTGATCGCCCGGCCAGAAATCCCGTTGACCAACTAGAGGTCAAATTATAGCCACCAGTTTCACCATTTACATCAATAACTTCACCGGCAAAATACAAGCTTGACGTTAATTTTGATTCCATGGTTGTGGGATCTATCTCTTTCAGCGAAACACCTCCAGATGTAACAATGGCACGATCATAGGAATCGTGACCAATGACCTGCATGGGAAATTCTTTCAAGAGCATTCTCAAGCGTTTACGCTCTTCTCCAGTGACTTGATGCAACTTTTTAGCTGGATCTATTTCCAGAATATCCACAAAAAGGTCGATCATTTTGAGTGGCAAAAGGGATTTTAGCAAGCTTCTGAAATTCTGCTTACTATTATTTGATAACTCTCGAAGCAGTCGTTGATCCAATTTTTTATGATCCAAGGCTGGTTTGAGATCAATTTTGATTTGAACTTCCTTCCGGGAGTCCAGCATGGCCACCAGGGTTTCACTTAAGGTCAAAATAATGGGACCCGTCACACCTTTTCGTGTGAACATCATTTCCCCAAACATTTCAGTGACTTTTTTGCCCTCATCCCAGATTGAGAGAGAAATATTTCGCAAGCTTACACCCATCGCCCGTTTTGCAATATCACCGGCAGTTAAAACGGGTACGAGAGATGGAGCCGTATCAATGATGGTATGGCCAAAAGCTTGAGCCATGGCGTATCCCTCTCCTGTTGATCCAGTTGCCGGATACCCCAATCCCCCAGAGCAAACACACACCTGATCCGCCAGGACTTGAGTCTGATGTTCTCCCTGTTTTACCTGAAGAATATATTGACCACCATTATTTTTTTCAATTCTGGTCACATGTGCTTTCATGGCGATAGGGATATTTAATTCGCTTAGTTTCTTTTCGAACGCTACAGCAATATCCGTCGCTCTATCGCTCTCACAAAAGTAGCGCCCACCCCGCTCCAGCTTTGTAGGAACCCCCAGATCATTTATATATTTGAGCAAATCATGATTGAAAAATTGTGAAAACGCATACTTGAGAAATCGTCCTTTTTTCCCAAAACGATTGAGAAAACTCTGCATGCCCTCTTCATTGGTTATATTGCAGCGACCCTTGCCTGAGATCCGCAGTTTGATTCCCGTTTTGTGCATTTTCTCCAGTAGAACAATGCTATGATCTGGATTATAAGCCTCCACGGCAGCCATCATGCCGGCTGGTCCCGCGCCAATTATGACGGTATTGTAATGAGATTCAAGCAATATTGATC
>JABMQQ010000173.1 GCA_013202495.1 Fidelibacterota bacterium
AGTCAGGGGTGATCATATGATCCTGGCAAAAGTTGTGGGGACCGTTGTGGACAGTCAGAAAGAGCCCAGTATGGATGGCCTCAAGTTTTTGACCCTGCAACAGGTCGATATAGAGGGCAAAGCCAAGGGCGGATTTGTCATTGCGGCAGATGCCATGGGCGCTGGAGCCGGAGAAATGGTTCTATATGCCAGTGGAAGTTCTGCCCGTCAGACCAAAGTTACCGAGAACCGACCCTGCGATGCAGTGGTTATGGCCATCGTTGACAATTGGGAGATTGATGGCAAGCTCAAGTACAAAAAAGGGCGGGATGATTAACACCCCGTTTCTGGCTTGTCTTATAACCCTTCGAGAACCTCAGGGAGACAAGCCCAATGAGTTTCGTCATGTGAGGTGTCACACTGAGCGTGTCGAACTGCTCTCGAAGCACGACGAAAATGTAGGTATCGGAGGTAGGACATGTCAAAATTGACAGATAGTCAAGTTGACCTCATAGCAAATAAGGTAGCCTCGCTACTAAACCCGAGTCAAGGTCCTGAAATCGTGCAGGCACCCGTGGTTCCGGATCTGGGTCAGACTGGCCAGACCCATTATGGTGTCTTTACCACCGTAGATGGTGCAGTGAAAGCCACCCGGGTGGCTTTTGAAGCCCTGAACAAGTTGACCCTGGAGCAAAGAGTCACCATCATTGATAGCATCCGCGCCAAAATGCGGATTCACGGTGAAGAACTGGCTCGTCAGGCCTACGAAGAAACCGGCATGGGGCGTTTTGAGGATAAAATCCTCAAGAACCAGCTGGTCACTGAAAAAACAGAAGGGCCTGAAGCCTTGACACCAAAGGCCTTGTCCGGTGATCGGGGACTGACTTTGACAGAATGGGCTCCTTACGGGGTCATCGGCTCAATCACACCAAGTACCAACCCTACATCCACAATAATCTGTAATACCATTGGTATGCTTGCTGCCGGAAATGGCGTGGTTTTCAATGTTCACCCCATGGCCAAGGAAACCAGCATTCTCAATGTAGAACTCCTTAATGAGGCCATTATAGAAGCAGGTGGACCACCTAACTTGGTGACCACTGTAGCTTCACCGACAATTAAGAGCGCCAATGAACTCATGCATCACAAGGGTGTGGATCTACTTGTTGTAACCGGTGGTGAAGCAGTGGTTAAAGCCGCCATGTCCAGCGGTAAGCGGGCTCTGTGTGCTGGACCTGGCAATCCTCCTGTGGTTGTAGATGAAACCGCCAACATTGAACAGGCCGCAGCAGATATTGTCCGTGGTGCCGGTATGGACAACGGAATCATCTGTGTGCTGGAGAAGGAAGTCTTTGTCGTTGAATCTGTAGCAGATCAACTTCTGGCTGCCTTCACACGTCATGGTGCTGTTGTACTAAAATCTCATGAAGTCAATCAACTGGAAAAAGTAATCTTCGAGAAGACCAATGGCATGCGTAAACCCGGTGTCATGAACAAAGAGATGATCGGCAAAGATATTCAATACATTCTTTCCAAGATCGGTATGCAGGTAGATGATGATGTCCGTATTGCCATCATGCCTGTATCTGTTGGACATCCTTTAATCTGGACCGAACAGCTTATGCCTGTACTGCCACTGGCAAGAGTTCCCAATGTTGACCAGGCTATTGACCTGGCTAAAGCAGCTGAACATAATTTTCGTCATACCGCTGTCATCCATTCACAAAACATCAATAGCCTGAGTCGCATGGCTCGGGTGATGGGTTGCAGCATATTTGTTAAAAATGGTCCCACCCTGGCTGGTTTAGGCTACGGCGGTGAGGGCTATACTTCTTTTTCAATCGCCAGTCCCACTGGAGATGGACTCACAGGACCTCATTCCTTTGTCCGTCCCATCCGTTGTGTTCTGGTTGACAACTTCAGGATCGTCTAATGAAAGCACAAGACGCACTGGCTCTCATCGAGCTCGATAGTATTCCAACCGGTATTCTCACTGCAGATGCCATGCTCAAAGAGGCTCCCATCGCAGTTTTGAAATCCGGTACGGTTCATAATGGTAAATATCTCATTCTCATTGGTGGCAGTGTGGCTGCAGTGGGGATGGCTTTTGCCAAAGGGATGAGCAAAGGTCAGGATCACTTGCTTGACGCTGTATTTCTGCCAGATATCCATGAAAGCGTTTACCAGGCTTGTTTAGGTAAGAGGCTGACTTGCGGGTCGGAAGCCTTGTCGGTGATGGAAGTGTCCACAGTAGCGGCCATTCTCCAGAGTTCTGATGCAGCCATGAAAGGCGCTGAAGTTGAATTGGTTGAATTACGACTGGCTGATGATCTAGGGGGCAAGTCCATAGCCATATATGCTGGCAAAGTGGAAGATGTGGAAATGGCCATCAATATCTCCGAGAAAACAGTCGAGAATCCTGAAAATATCCTATCCCAGAGTATTATTCCCCATGTTGATCCCGAATTAGCCAAACAGATCAATGCCTCCACCTATTTTTCAAAATCTGATCTGTCAAAATTACCTGGAGCTGAATAATGCTCCTGGGTAAAGTCATAGGAACCATAACGCCAGCTACGATTTATGACGGTCTGGAGGGCGTACCGATGCTTATGGTACAGCCCCTGGATAAGCATCAGACCCCTGAAGGTGAACCAATGGTTGCTGCCGATCCCACCAGAATGTGCGGTCCCGGAGAGTTGATCTATTATGAAAGCTCCCGCGAGGCTGCCCTTCTCTGCGATCCCTGGTTTGTCCCCGTTGATCACGCTGTGGTCGGTATTGTGGATGACATTCAAATTGTGAGACGGCCATGATTTGTCTCCCTGAGGCTCTCCATTAGACTTGGTCGATGGAAAAATCAGATAATAACTTGTACTGTAAGTTTACAGACTCACACATTGCTCCGGAGTTGAATAAGTCTATGAGGCTCTCTTGGACTAAAGCCAATGCTTC
>JABMQQ010000174.1 GCA_013202495.1 Fidelibacterota bacterium
GACCAATGAAACTGAATATGATCCTGCTTATGCAGCCTAAATCACTTAACTTTAACTACAGTACCTTTGTTAGGCAGTTGACTACCCTCAAATCCAGCGTGTGGTATGTATTTGTTCGATCTAATTAATGTTGAATCTTGCATTCTTGAGAAACTTGCATCGAATCGAATTGTGTCGAAAACCATTATTTCAAAATCGTCATCACAATCTGTAAAAAACCAAGTGAAAAAGCATCGTGCCCACGTGTTATGATCTACTGTAGTAGCGAAGTACTGCATGTTTATTATGTCACTACTGCTACCATATTCCAGTAAATCCAATTCATCACTCAGATGACTATTATATATGCTTACTGAGCTTTGATTGGTGGGAGTAGAATTCCATGTACCAAAGTCATTAAAGGAATAAACGCTTACGGGTGAAGGGATACTGTCGTGATCGATGGTAAGCCAATTACCAGAGAACTCGAATGTCTTGTCTCCATAGATGTATACACTACCTGAAACATTCCAGAATTGACTGACTTCAGTCGGCTGGACCCAAGATACTGTATCTCCTCTTGCGTGACTCGCAGGATAAGTCCCGGCTTCAGCTGCTCTTGTAATTATTTCAACAGATAGATTGGTTAGCATCCAATCACCAACAATATCTGAGTGAAATACATCAAGAGTGAGAGGACTGCTATCAGAGATGTTACCTTCACGGTCTAAAGCACGAACAACAATCACATAGTCGTTGCTTTGATCAAGGGTGTCAGTAAACCAAAGCAACTCGTACGGTTCTTGGGAATCGGTTTGATTTGTATTATTTCCATTTACCCAAAGCTCAAGATGATCAACACCACTTGGATCAGATGCCATGCAAATAATATTTACTGTACCAGTGACAATAGCATTCGGTGTAGGTGAGATAATAGAGATAGAAGGGCCGATGGCGTCAGGTTCACCACAAGATGTTAAATACACTCCGGTAAGTATCACCAGAAAAATATTTACTCGTTGCTTCATCGAATCTCCGATCTGCCTAACGCCTCTAGGCTCTCGCTGCTTCCCGAAACAGACTCGCACATCATCGCAAATAAACCATCTTAACAACACTCGAGTACTCTCCGGCTTGGAGCCTCGCGAAGTACATACCTCCTGCTACTTGGTGTCCGTCCTGGTTTGTTCCGTCCCAGCTAACCCGGTAGACACCTGGTGCTTGTGACTGAATGACATGTGTCTTTACTTCTCGTCCAACGACATCGTAGATAATCAGTGAGACTTCTGACATTTCTGGTAGATCATACTCGATGGTTGTTGAGGGGTTGAAGGGGTTTGGGTATGCAGATCTTAGAAGGGGCTCTATAGGTTGTAATCTCTGATCTAAATTTACAGATACAGAATTGTCCCACAAACATACATGCGAATATAGCTCACTATAAATGCCATTCTCAAACATGATAAGTTTGCCATCATGCATGACACATTGGAGAGATGAACAGCTAAGGTTAAGTCTGAATGGCAACGCTTCTTCTTGTCCCAGAAGGTCACCTCGAGGGCTAATTCTCTGTACAATCACACTATCATCATTACAATAATAAATGACCCCTGCGCCTTCAGGTGGAAAATAGGTTGATGTATAGGGTGTGTCGGTTTGAATTTGATAAATTTGCTCCATTTCACCCATCTCCCCATAATTACTAATGCTGTGGAGCCAACTTTCACTATCTAGAGTGTCAACGGTAGTGCGATAGGATAGTATAATGGTACCATCGTTTTGCAAGAATACATCTTCGGGGTCAATATCCACCCATAGATCTCCAGAAATAGTCCTAAAGGTTTGTGGCTCTTCCAAAGGAAGGCCATCTGTTCCGAGACGAAGAATTTTCAGCCTGCCAATTTCTGTAAAATTTGGAAGAACAATGGACTCCTCTGCCCATAATATCAGACTAAGGCCTGCTACTGAATTATGTGTATCTAACCTTTTGGAACTCTGGATAAATATTGAGGTATCTTCCGGCTCGAGATGGTATATCTGAAAGCTTTCTCCAATCAATTCATCAGCATTGAAACGCTGTCCATATATTCCTGATTGGCCAAGATTATTTGTCCCAGACCCGTAATACATGAATTGGTCAACTGAAAGCTCAAGCGTGTTCCAGCTAAATGGACCAGTGGAACTATCTATCAGAATCAACTCATCTCCCTGAGGGAACTCAGGTCCATTTACTTGCTGGCTTCGATAGCTTGTGACCCAACTGCTATCCTGCCTACCTACATGGGTATAGAGTAAGCTAAGATTCTCTTCATTTCCTACGATAAGTGGGCGATATCTGTTACCAGCAGTACTATTCGTAAAACTCCATAATTCACCTGACGGTCTTGCGAGGGAGTCCAAGAAAGTAAAATACATTTTTGTAGAATCGATATTAGGTTCAGATCCAGGGGGACCACTCATCCATAAACGCATATAGGTTAGACTTATTTCACCCTGATTATCAATATGGAGATTGTGATTATAATAATTCTCAACCAAAAGTGCTTCATTTAGTAACTGAGAGTTTGCAACCAGTGGAAAAAGAATGAGAGAAATTAGTAATAGTCGCATATACCCCCCCTTATCTAAACAATTATTGCCCCCTAAGGACTTGTATCTATTATAGTCACTAGTTTTCTAATTCTGAGTGACAATTAAATAACACCCCACCCTCTCGCTGCTTCATGAAGCAGACTCGCAAATCATCGCAGATAAACCATCTTAACAACACTCGAGTACTCACCAGCACTTAGTCTAGCGAAATAGACACCAGTGTTGACCTGCTGGCCTTCGTTGTTAGTTCCATTCCAAATAACAGCATAGGATCCTGGTGATTGCGACACGGAGGTCATATTCCAGACTTCGCGCCCAGATATGTCGTAGATGACTAGTGATACATCCGCGTGCTCAGGGAGTTCATACTGTACTGTAGTGGTGGGATTGAAGGGGTTCGGATAGTTTTGATGCAAGGTATAGTATTGAGGTAACAATTTGTTCTCTACTGATGTTAGGCATGGTCCGTTGTCTATAATTTGTTGTTGAGTTGGGTTAACCATATTACCTGCAATATCATAGTTACCATCCAATCCATTTGAACTCAGCAACTCGTAAAGGCCGCATAATGTATTAAGCACGACATTGTCCCTGATAGAGAGATGCCCACCTACAGAATTGAGGCCACTCAAGCCATCTAGATTTGTGAGAACGAGATTGTCCCTAACAGAAAGTTGACCACCTACAGAAGTAAGACTGGTCAAGCCATTTAGATTTGTGATTGCGATATTGTTCCTAATAGACAGATTACCACCCATAGATTCAAGATTGCTAAGACTATCCAAGTTTGTGATTGCGGCATTGCCATTTATAAACAAGTTACCACTCACTGATGTAATATTGAACAAGCCATCCAGGTTCGCGAGTGCTTCATTACCGGTTACATACAAATAGCCCAAGGCACTAAGATTACTCAAGCCATTGAGGTTTGTGAGTGCGACATTGTCCTCTAATCTCAAACCATTGACAGAAGTAAGATTGCTCAGACCATCTAGATTTGTAAGTGTGACATTGTCCTGAACAAACATATTGTTACCCACAGAAGAAAGACTGCTCAAGCCATTCAGGTTTGTAAGTAGGTCATTGTATCTTACTCTCAGATCACCACCTACAGAAGTAAGGGTTGAAAGTGGTTCTAAGCTAACAATGTCAGGACCTTGGATTGTTAGGTTACCTACAATGAAAGTGCCTGCAAATGAATTTACTTCTGCTTGAGTGCTTAGAAATACGTCCGTTCCACATGGTCCCCCATCAATAATTTGCTGTTGAGTTATGTGAATCAAATTTCCAGACGCATCGAAGCTGCCAACCAATCCATCTGAACTCAGTAAAGGATATAGACCACAAAAATAATTAAGCGCGGTATTGTCGCTCACTTGCAGTCTATCACCCACATAGGTAATACTGCTCAGTCCGTCCAGATTTGTGAGTGATGCATTATCGCTCACTTCGAGCCTATCAGCCACAGAAGTAATACTGCTTAGTCCATCCAGATTTGCGAGTGTTGCATTATCACTCACATCCAGCCTATCGAACACAGAAGTAATATTGCCCAGGCCATCAAGATTTGTCAGTGAGGGATTATCCCTCACTTCGATCCGATCACCTACAGAAGTAATGTTACTCAAGCCATCCAAATTTGTGAGTGATGTATTATGACGCACCACGAGTCTATCACCCACAGAAGTAATACTGTTCAAACCATTCAGATTTATGAGTGATGTATGATGACCCACATACAGCGCATCACCCACAGAAGTAATACTGTTCAAGCCAGACAGGGTATTGAGTGCTGGATTACTCGATATAGACAGACCACCCACATAAGTAATATTACTTAAACCTTCTACGTTTGTGAGTGATCCATTCCCACTCACTAGCAGGTAACCGCCTACATAAGTAACGTTGCTCAGCCCATCTAGATTTGTAGGTAAATTATTGTCAGAAATAATTAGATCCTCCCCTACATAGCTCAGGTTGATAAGGCCATCCAGATTTGTGAGAGAAGAATTGTCTGATACATATAGATTCCCACCCACAGAATCAAGGTTACTGAGTCCATCTAGAGTCCCAAGGTTGTCTACCTCTACAATTATTAGATGACCCCCAACAGATGACAGATTGATTAGTCCATCTAAATTTTCAAGAGACCTATGATTCCATATATTCAGTCTCTCACCGACAGAATTAAGGTTACTGAGTCCATCGAGATTTGCAAGGTCTATGCAGGTTGTAACAAATAGATCTCCTCCAACAGAGTATAAATTGCTCAACCCATCCAGGTTGGGAAGTGCGATATTGGCATCTATTATCAGATCACCACTCACAAAAGTGATATTATGTAAACTGTCTATGCTTGTGAGTATGTGATTTTCCGAAACATCTAGATCCCCACCTATAAAAGACAGGCTACTCAACCCATCCATATTTGTGAGGGATTGGTTGTCTTCTACGTGAAGCCCTCCTACAGAAGTCAGACTACTGAGACCATCCATTTGTGCTATCGAGCCATTGCCGTAAATGGACAAACGACCACCTACAGATGAAAGAGATGCGAGACCATCTAAGTTTATGAGTGATGGATTGTTTTCTACACTGAGATCGTATTCCACAGATGTAATATTGCTCAAGCCACCAATATTATTAAGCACGTCATTAGAGAATATATTCAGCTCACCTAGAGAAGTAATATTACTCAGACCATCTAGGTTTGTGAGCGTAGAATTCCCAGATAGAACTATATCATATGCCACAGAATCTATATTGCTCAGACCATCTAGGCTAGTGAGGGCACTATTGTTCCTAATATAAAGGAAATCAATTGACATAAGGTTGCTCAAGCCGTCAAGATCTGTGAGTAAGTCATTGTCAGATATATTCAAAACATTCAAAGAATCAATGTTGCCTATACCGATCAGGTTTGTGAGTAAGTCATTGTCCATGACAGTTAGCTCATTTGCGAAACTTAGATTGCTCAAGCCACTTATGTCTGTGAGTAGGGAATTACTTGTAATTTGTAACCCCTGACCGATAGAATCTAGATTACTGAAGCAATCAAGATTTGTGATCTGGCTGTTACTAGAAATATCTAGAACCCAAGTTACAAATTCAAGATTGCTCAGACCATTCAGATCTGCTAGTACGGCATTGCCAGTAACACTTAAACTGCCACCCACAGAAGAAATACTTTCAAATCCATTTAGATTGGGGAGTGCATGATTATCCGATATGGCCAAAGACCCACTCACAGACCTAACGTTTTCGAGAGCTGTCAGGTCTGTGAGTGCCTCATTGCCAAGTACAGTCAGATTCCCGCCAACAGATTCCAAATTAATAAGACCATCCATATTTGTGAGTAGATCGTTGTATTCAACCTCGAGGTCACCACGAACAGATGCAATATCGTTCAAGCCATCTAGATCTGTGAGCGCTGGATTAAGTCTAATCTCTAGGTTACCGCGCACAGAGTCAAGATTACTCAAACCATCTAAGCTTACGAGTGCATCATTACGATATACATGTAGTCTACCCCCGACGTAAGTAATATTGACCAAACCATCGACATTGGAGAGAATATCATTGTTTCGTACACTTAAATCCCCTCCCACTGAATCAAGAGTAAGAAGGGGGGATAAATCAACTATATCAGAGCCTCGAATACTTAGCCCGCCAGTTATAGAGTTTCCTGCAAATAGTTCTACATCCGCCTGCGAATACAGAGACACGTCTCCTTCAATAACTTGGGCACTACTAACTGAAAACAGACCAAACAGAATGATTTTTGCAAAAGCCTTTGTGACACTTTTAAATTGACTCATAAGTCCTCTATGAATTGATTAGATTTAGTAGTGAGCTATCCTGTATAACTAAATTAGCTACTTCAAATACAACATCTTAACAACGCTCGAATATTCCCCCGCCTCGAGCCTCGCGAAATACATACCGGCAGCAACGTTGTGCCCCTCTTCATTTAGTCCGTTCCAAATAGCCGTATATTTTCCTGGCGCTTGAGTCCCAGAAACGATTGTCTGCATTTCTCTTCCTGAAACATCATAGACAATCAATTCGACTTTGGAGTAATTGCTTAACTCATATGCGAGAGTCGTGCTTGGGTTAAATGGATTTGGATAGTTTTGAGACAATACAGTACTGTAAGGTGTGTAGACTCCTTGGCCTATTGAAACAGGAGCGTATCCCTGGTTAGCAAGGACTATCAACTCGTCTGTCAGTGTAGAAATATAAACTAATGAGTCTTGACTTGATATGGCTCCAATACCCCCCAGAAAATTTGCCCCACCAGTAATCAGTGGATCACGCAGATCCGATACATCTATTGCTATAACCCCGCTTTTCTCACCTGGAGTTACATTCGATGTTCCTAAGTATAGGTTGTTTCCATCAGCATAACCAATATCCGGTTGAAAGCCTAAATCCAGCTCTGAATAAAGTTTTGTGTGTGTACCATCTTCGGCCCATTCGTAAGTAGAAAGCCTGGTATTTTTCGAAAGAGTGAAGAAAGCAGCATTACTGATGGCTATCACTTCTCCATCCAAAACTGAATGATTTATCACTTCTGGAACTTCTAGGGATGTGAGGCTGACTGAGAAAATCTCGTTTTCTGTGGCAATGATAGCCATGTTATCAAGCACCTTAACTTCAGGGGTACTAGAGGTAGGTACCTCCAAATCGCCCAAAAGCTCAATATTGTAGCGAGAGCTAACATCCAGAAATTGGATATGCCCCTCTTCAGATCCAACAACTGCTATGTCATTCTTGACATCCAAGGCGAAGCCATCGGAGGAGACTCCAAGATCAGCACCTCCAAGCATATATATATATGTTTCGCCTAACCCGATCGCTCTAAATGTACCGTTTGCGCTCATGACATATGCGTAGTCCCCCTCCCGAGCAACTGCCACTGCATCATAATCAAAATCAAATTCTCTTTCTGAGATATTACCAGGACGGGATATATCTAGGTTAATTATCCCTGCATCATCTGCTGCAATAAGGGCATGTGTACCTTCAATTGCCATATCTCTTGCATGGAAAGGTCCTCCACGTTGATCCAGGAGATTATAATGACCTGGACCCATAACATTGAAATTCCCAAATTCGGATATGAAGAGATAAGAACCTGAGCTGGCAACATCACTTAATCCTTCGACTTGGATCGTGCCCTCAGAGTAGGGATTTGCTAAATCCTCACAATTTACCACCTCAATTGCCTCAGTAGTTGTTAAATAGCTTCTATATCCTGTAACATGAACGTTTCCGAACATGGGTTCACCGAAGTACTCCCAAGAGGTCAATTCCTGTACTTGTTGAAGGTTTTGGATATCAATAATTTTAAATCCATCAATCGAGGCCAGATATATTTCTTCATTGTAAAACTGAATATCTGTGATCTCGAACGCAGTTATGGAATTACTGAGTAGGATGGGATCACCAGGGTCCGAGACATCGTATATGTATAGAATGCCATCACCACCGCATGCCAACAACGTATCCTGAATCTCCACAGCAAAACTCATTTCCCACTCATTTATTAATGAGCCATGTTCAAAAGGAGCAGCTGGATCACTGATGTCAATCACTCTGCACCCCATACCTCCAGAGGCTAGATAGGCGTAGTCTCCTCGCACAGCTACGTCCATGGCTTCACCCTCTCCCATATAATTTCCTACAACTTGGGGGTCTTCCTCATCACTAATATCCAAGATGAATAGGCCGTCTAGTTCAGCTGCAACGAAAGCATTATCTCCATCTATAAAAACATCAATCATGTGCATGCCCAGGTGAGTATTTGAAACCACCTCAGGGTATTCAGGCTCACTAATATTTACTATAGTCATTCCCATTCCATCAGCGAGATATACTCTATCCCCTTCCAGTGTCATTGCCAAACCCTCTCCTGGTGTGGAACAGTAACCGACCGTGCTTAGGTTCACCCCCAGAGATAACTCTATCAGGCTTGTACCTTGTATGGGACTACTTGCTAGAAGGACATTGGTTCTTGTTATGGCGATGTCTTGTATTTGCTCTAGGTTTGGTATGGATATTGGGGATGCAGTAGCGAGAGAATCCTGAAGGTTGTATATATCGAGATGACCGTCTTCAACAGATAGGTATAAATTATCACCCTCTATAAACATGGCTGAAACTGGTGTATGGGTGTAGATGGTTTCAACGACATGGATTGAATCCGGGGAGCTAATATCAACAATATCAATTGTCATATTATCTCTCGCTAAAAACAGACTTTCCTCCCAGTAGGCAAGGTCAACGACCGCACTTCTATTGAAGTCCATGTGAATGTGCTCATGAAGATCCGAATCGAGGTCAAAGTAATAGACACCACCATTACACTTAGCAACGAGTACGGATTCTCCGAGAACTACCTTCTCCAGTTGTCCATCTGGAGTTCCAACGAAACCTGCGACCACAGGGTTATGATAATCTGTAATATCCAGGACATATACCCTTCCATCTTCTGCACCGGCAATCAGGATGTCATCGCGGGAATCTAAGCTTACGATCGCTCCACCTGGATTCAGAGTTGATACTCGTCCTATCGTCGATGTGTTGTTTATAGCTATGGTGGAAATCCCAGCATCTCCCTCAGCAGTATAGAGAGCTCTGCGCCCACATGTTAGATCAAGGATTGCTCCTCTACATGTTACATTCGTTGTAAGCGTGATATTATTAGGATTGTGGGTCTGATATACCCCCAGAATATTACCTTCGCTGATAAATGCGTAAACATCATAACTCTCCACACATCGCTGTGAGGAGTATCCCCAATCACCTAGAAATTGAAGGTTCGAATCCGGAAAATCATAGGTATCGCTTGAGTTGTGGCTTGTTTGAGCAGTCGCCTGATTGCTTGAAATCAGTACTACACAAATGAGCAAAGATCTGATTAACTTCTTATTCACTGGTCACCCCCATAAAGCTTTTTAGTAGTTCTCACCACATTTAACTACAACGATGAGAAGCTAAGTTAATATAGTATCATTTCAAGTAAACCATCTTCAAAACACTCGCATACTCTTTAGTCTGAAGGCGTGCGAAGTACATACCGCCGCTTACTTTAACACCAGTATCGTCAGTTCCGTTCCACCGTGTTTCATAGTATCCGCCTGGTTGAGTTTCGTTCACTAGAGTCTGTATAATCCGCCCCCTGACGTCGTAGATGATGAGTGTGACCTTTGCAAGCTGCGGTAACTCGTAATTTATTGTAGTGCTCGGGTTGAAGGGATTCGGATAGGCGTTGTACAATCGAAACTTGGAGATTATGTCGTTTGAATGGTTAGACAATGTTAAAATAAAAGATAGATGGTTTGATTGAATTGAGTTCAAAGTATCTGACCCAACAACGGCATGAACCTGCCATTGATATGCTCCTCCTGCCTCGAAAAATTCTTCACCGAGAAAGACATGAAAAGTATCAACGAGATCTGTAACTGCTGTGTCTCTTGTAGGACCAATTATATGCAGCGAATAGTTCACCAATTCTACGGAATTTATTGAGGCATTTTCCCACTTAAACGTAACAAATGCCGTGTCCAGTAGAGCACTATCCGGTGGGCTAGTCAAATTGAAGTTCTGTAGAGGACTTATTGGCGGAATCGCATACTCAAATGATCCCATATCTGGGTTTGACCCCACATATTCAGTTGAATCAAGATCAAAGAGTGTTTGTAATCCATATTGGAAAAATGAGGTTCCGGCATTAATAGCAGGTGAATCATCGTTGAGTGAGTAATTCATTGGAGGATCCCAAAATGATGGGGGAGTGTCAATGTTGCCTTCACTTATGTTAATGGTACCATTGTTGTTGGTGACAACATTTGTAGAGTCCATAAGTATATTTGTATACGCTATGGTTACATGGCTATCTGATGAGCTGAGGTCGGTAGTGATTTCAACCTGACTAGGTTCGTTGCCCCAAACAATGGAATTAACCACGACAGGGCGAGCGGTCATATAAGTGTAGATTCCTCCACCCAATTCAGCTGCTGTATTGTCTGCAATCACACAATGAATCAATTTAGGGGTTGATAGGCGGATGCTAAAACCACCCCCTCGATTACCTGAATTTCCAATGATAAGACAGCGCCAAAAGTTGATATTGGATTGATCTTTTAGGTGAAAGCCACCTCCAAAAGTAGCGGCCTGATTGTCTCGTATGACAGTATTTATCATTTTCGCGTTAGAGTGTTCTCTTGCGTACACACCACCCCCAACATCAGCTGATACGTTGTTGGCTATGATAGTGTTTCTTATTATTGGAGAAGCTTCCTCCAGATACAATCCCGCTCCTCCTCCTGTACCACAAGTGTTTGATATGATCCTAAGTTCATCAAATATAGGATCCGCAAACCGGCAATCGATACCTCCACCCCGAGCGGTGAAACCATTCTGCAAGGTGAGCCCACATATGATTGTCGATGTATCTATAACTGTACCGTATATCCGAATTACTGAGCCGAGCATTCCACCATCCAAAATTGTGGAACTTATGTATGATGTGTCACCAGTAAGGAAATATCGTGAAGCAACAATTAGATTTTTATCCTGAATGTCCAAATTCTCGGTATACAGGCCAGGATCAACGATGATTGTATCGTTGGACCATGCGAAATCTATAGTATGCGACAAGCTCGCGAAGGGGTTGATTTCCGATCCAGACCCCGTGGTGTCGGAACCATGGGTGGCGACATAAAAGGTTGTGCTCAAGCGGGGACCCGGTGAACCAAGAGCATGTTCAAAAGCTCCCATATCAGGTTCACTATCGACAGGTTGTGGTCTATGGTTACCCTGGATGTCAAAGGGGGCAGCATTTAATTGATTCCCTCCGCCAATACATGGGGAATACGAGGCCAGGCTAAAATTACTTGCAGAAGGGTATATAAATGAAGGATTGGAACTAATATTACCCGCACCCGGGAAAATGCCTCCCTGGATATTAGAATAGGTCACGCTCAGCCCGGCGTTGTTTGAAAATAATGGTGTCCAGTTGTCCCAAATGATACAATTTGTGATAATTGCATTTTGTCCACGAACTACTGAACCACCTGAAGTGCTTGCTGCAGAATTACCGTAGAAGACTGTATTTGAAATATCAACAGTTGCCCCATCACCCACAAAAACACCACCGCCTTGGACGGACCAATTCTCCTGGACAATACAATTCTTCATTACCAGATTAGCACCGGATCCAGTCAAGTACACTGCACCTCCATCTTGTTGCGAGTCATTGTTTTTTAATATGCAGTTTGTAATTGTGAGCTGGCCACATCCCTCCCTCATTTTCACACCACCTCCGTATCCGTCTAAAACATTGTGACCATCCTGTATCGTGAGACCAAATAGGTTTATGATTCCGCAATTAACGGTCACAACTGCAGCACTATTGTTTACTCCAGCGATAATGGTTTCAAGGTAATGATTTCCTGGATCAAGAAGGTCTTGTGATGCAATGGTTAGGGTCTGGTTTAACTCAGTGCTCACAAATTCGCCATAAGTTCCAGGTGCTAAAATGATCGTGTCACCGGGGGTAGCCATATTAACAGCTAGCTGAATTGTACTGCGCTCAGAAGGTACATGAATAATATCAGCTTTAGCTATGCCCATCATCACGATAGACGCTAGAATTGAGGAAATCAGTTTTTTAATCATTAGGTCATCCTATTAAAGTCTATGAGAATTTTACAACAATTTCCACGATAACTGAAAATTTACTCTTCCCTTTAAGAACCGATTTTTCTAAACAAGTCGATTCACCGATTTTCTACCACATTTGAATGCATCATAATTAAGTCGATCCAGTTATATATTTCGGTGCTTTACAGACCAGTATAACATGTACTTTGCATTGTACTCCCCGCGCAGTGTGTTAGTTCTTACTCAAATATAGCACTGATAGAAATTTCTACCCAATTGCAGTTTCCATCAACCAAGCCGCTGTGTGTGAGTCTGATTAAATACCTTACTGGCAGTATCATTTTAAAAGGACAATTTTTCTAGAAAACAAATTGTAGGCATCAGTAAACTGAACCACATACACGCCAGAACTCATTTCTAATCCATGTGAATTGGTACCATCCCAGTGATGATTATATGTGCCTACATTTTTATTCACTATAGTCTCTATCACCAAATTTCCGTTAATGTCAAATATTGAGATGTTAATCTCAGTCCTGGTACTCACGCTATATTTGGCATTGACGTTGGAATTAAACGGATTAGGGTAAGCATTGATAATCCCAAAATTTGCCGGGCGGATGGCTTCATGATCAACTGCCCCTCCCCGTATATGGAGTGAGTCCTTTGCCCACCAGATTTCACGCCCACCTTCCACCTCATGCTCCCAAAAAACCGCTACTGTATCGTATGAAAGAATTGAACATTCCGGATTAAAATCATTTCCGGGAAGATTTGAAATATTAGCGATCAATTCTATACCTGAGAGGCCATAGGCATATATTTCACTATTTCCTTCTATTGAATCACATTCATAAAATACTAGCCAATCTTCTACAACTCTTGCCACAGGTACGGGCACGGTGAGAAGGGCTGGCTTTGTGGCATTTTGGATTTGAATCGAGGTCCAGTCATCTAGTACCACACTCCATGTGGTATCCTCGAATGATTGATACGCCAGACCACCCATAGTACCAAACCTGGGGTATTTATTTATCATTCCGCTCGAATATCTATTAATGCTGTAAGGTGGATTACTGATGCTCCTTGATGCAACAAAGATAGATGTAGTGTCTTGTATCTGCTTTTCATAAGCGACTACCCAGAATGAGCCATATGCCTCAGGATTCAGATCGGGGTTTGATATATTCCCGACATCTACAACTGCTGATTCTTGATTATTTAGATTCAGATAAACTAAATTTGTGTCCTGAACATAGACGAGGATAGAATTTCCTAATGAGGGTTGAGTAGAGTTTTGATTGGCATTTGTAATACTTTCTGTGCTACCATCTGCTTCAGAATAATACTTCAATATCCAGTTGCCATTTTCTCTTGCTTGCCACACGAGATCTCCATGAACATTTATATCTGGATTCAGCAGCGAATCGTTTGAGGAAGCAATTAATTCAGGACTCTCCAGAATTGGCCATACGATCATTCGATAAATAGAAAATCCAGTTGAATCATTTCGATTCTCCCAACACATATAGAATTGAGATCCGTTATCGAAATAATCCTCGCTTATCTCATAATTTATGTTCACTCCAGGAATCGAAACAAGCGAATGTGGCACAAAGTTCATTTGGGTATACCCTTGAGTTGCTAATACACCTAAGAGTAACCAATTTGAATATGTGTTTTTCATATGCCCCCCTTTAAAGATTGTCTAACCTCTTAGGCTGATCAATTGAAATGCGCATCAGAAGTGTTGTACAATTAGCCCCTGACTTTAGTCAGGGGCATTAGAGTGAGTGAAGAGTACTGTTTACTTCAAAAACAGCATCTTGATCACATCACTATTGTCCCCGGCTTCCAATCTCGCAAAGTAGATACCCGTGTTTATACTCAGACCATCAGCGGTTTTCCCATCCCAATTCACTTTGTAATAACCCGCATTTTGAGGTCCAGATTTTAAAGTTCTTACTCTTTTGCCTCTAATGTCATAAATGATGAGCGAGATGTTTGAGTCCTCAGGCAAATCATAATTAATTGTCGTGTTTGGGTTAAAAGGATTGGGATAATTTTGACTCAGAATAAATCTTGTCGGAATTGCTGAATCATGAGTCGATACAGCTCCAGCTACATCTACATGTGCGGAAATGTTCTCAATGACGTGATTTGAGTTAAATTTCATATATTCGAGTGTCACATCAGTTCGGGTACCGATTTCATTATTTTCACTGAGTGTGAAATTTACCGATAATAGCTGACCAGATTCCCCTTCCGGATTTGCTCCAACCCCAATAAAGCGGATACGTCCCGCCTCCTCATCGATATGGAATGACTTCATAAATCCATTAAGGTGTGAGGGCCACTGGAATGGATCTCCGGTATCAATGATCATTTTTGAAGGATCATATTGTAACTCACCTTCAAATGAGAAAATATTGCTTCCATTAGACAAGTTGAAAGGAATTGTCAGTGAAGCGTTTGGTATTGCTTCTTGATCAATAGTTTCTATTACCCCTGAAGCTAAAAACCCATCGCTTGGATAAACTGGCAAAGAACTCTCTAATTGAACTAAATATCGCAAAACAAATGAGGCATCCATACCGTCCACTATACCGTCAGCGTACACATCAGCGTTGGCGAGCTCCTGGCATTCCAGATAACTATCATCTAAAGCATGGATTAGGATGTCTGAAGCATCAAGTGCCTCTATCGTATCGTTTCCGTCAACATCGCCCCAAATGGGAGGATTTACGATAGTTACAAAACCGCCAGAACTGAATACATCTTCATTCGAGTTAAATTTTGCATATTCAACATTTATTGGTATTTCTGTGCAGAGCTCTGCGTCAGTTGAAAATTCCAAATAGCAAAACACCCCAGCTCCTGTAATTTCCTCAACCCCAGCAAAGGCTGTGTAAATCACGCCTTCAGACTCGTTGAATTGATTTGACCATCCCAGAGCTTCAGACATGGTCCCAGTTGTTTCAACACCAATAAAAGTTAGACCAGGTGAATATCCAGAAAAGTTTAACTCTGCAGAGCGGTAGTTTACACTATCATACACTACAACATTTACTGGGACGAGGACACTCTCCCCTACGACACCATGAGCTGATCCAACATTCACTTCTGTCAAGATTTCGGCATCAGCCCAGCCAAGAGCTGCAAATCGACTCGATACTTCCTCAGCACTGAGTAACCCTTCATAAACCTGTAGATCATCTATTGAACCGTCGAAGTAATTCAGTGTGGGTGTGGGTAGACCACCAACTCTGATTGTTGAGGCGAGGCTGTTACCTAAGTTTTCTGTCACAACCTGATCAATGAAAACTAACTCTCCATTCACATATATTTTCTGCTCATCATTATTCGCATCCCATACCGCAACAATATCAGCCCACTCACCTTGTACAAGGACTGGACCTGTGACTATTTCATATCGTGATGCTATAGGATCTTGTGTGTCATCTCTCCAGGTTAAACGTAATGAACCATCATTATCCGCAGAGAGGAACATGCGTACAGCTGTGCTTTGAGAGGTGGATTCATAATAAATCGCACTATGATTTGGTGTAGGATTCCATTTAAGTGTCACTGCGATACTTACTTCAGACGCCTCCGCTAAACTTGCACTCGTTGGCACTTCAATGACATCTTCAACACTTGAAAGTGATACAGCCTGATTTTGGTTCCCAAAATAGTCCATAGCCGTAAAATCAACATTACCAACCGCTGCGCCATCGTTCCCATTTCCACTCGCATCATTTGCATTACCATTAAAAGGATATGAAGCAATCAGGCCGTCAACTAATGAATCTTCGTTTTGGAGAAAAAGATCCCCATGACCAATCTTCCATGTTGTTGAAGAATTATTTCCCGTAAACCAGATCTTGTACTGGTCAGGTGCTACTTCAACCGTCGTGGGTCCCGCGACGATGATATCATTCCAAGATTCTTGAGGACCCGGCAGTATGTAAGGGTTACCAGGATCTTTTTGCCAGTCGATACCGTTGTCAGATGTAGCAAATCCCACCCTTTGATGCATATCACCACCACGCCCAGTATAAGTCATTAGATATCCACCATCCTGTTTTTTAATAACGGATGGGAGAGTCACTCCCTGGGCTTCCCAAGCAAGCTCGGGATCCTTTTGCATGACTGGGTTGTTCTCATAATCATCCCAAATTACACCATCTGTAGAGTACGAAAGACCAATCCCAACAGTCCCTGCATCATCTATTCCGATTGAATACATCATATAAATATCGTCTTGTTTAACGACATTTGGAGAGGATACGTATGCTGAATTCCAAGTCCCCTGTCCACCTGGGACAATGATGGGGTTATCCGGGTATTTGGACCAAGAGATGCCATCTTCGCTGGTTGCCAATCCTATTCGATGTACTCCGTCTCCCCCAAGCCCTGTGTACCACATCTTGTATCCTGAATCATCCTTGAGAACAGTAAATTTTATCATGTCCGAGTCAAATTCCCCACTGTTTCCCACACCCATCACAGGAGCATTCATGGAATTCCACTCAACACCATCCACTGACGTTGCATATCCAATTTCTCGTGGGTTGCCTGGCCGACGTCCAATGTACCACATTTTATATCCTGAAGAATCGCTATGGACATTAGGACTCACAACCGCTAGACCATCCCATGATGATGATCCACCTCCCCTAAATACTGGATTCTGTGGATTATCCTCATACTCGCCCAATGCAAATAGAAAGGAGGTAAAGGATAGCAGTAGCACCAACTTATGCAAATTTTTGGTTCGCTGATACAAGTTTACAAAGTAGTATGTTTGAAATAGATTCTTCATTTCCATCACCCCAATTGTTGTTTTCAGTCCCCTGATTTCAGGTTCGTGATAAATCGTGTTTTATCAATAATTACGGAATAACTCAGATCAAGATTTTCGCCCAATTTGGTTTTTGAATAGCCATACTGTTGGTATAAATATTCCAATGTCTTCTTCTCAATTAATTCAAGCATGAAATCCCATTTTTTTCCAGAATGCTCACCAATAAACTGTTGTAGTTGGGACGAGATAACCTCTGAATTGGCATCAAAATCAAATGCTCTAATATTTGGGATTTTTAGACCCCTCTTGGCCATTCTTTTGGCCATGGAATAATAGGTAGGCCGGGCTAGCTCCAACCTCTTGAATGATGGCTCACCTATACCCGTGTGAAGGAAGTGATATAATATTACATTATATCGCACTATATCCTTTATGGTCTCCCAATCTTTCTTCAGGGCAAACTCGAATGTTCTTCTCCCATTTCCATCCTGGCCAGGCTTCGGCTGTAAGCTTGAAATGTATTTTGAATTCGCTACGTATGTTTTAAGCCATATGGGATTAATAGGGAATCCCTCTTCAACATATTGGTTAACCGAGTTTACTGCTTGTGTATGGTATTGAATTATCTCATCTGAGTCAGATCCGATATACTCATGAATCTCGGCGAGAAACTGAGCATACTGCGGTTCAAAACATATAATCGAGTATTTTTGAGCTGTTTCAAAACCTTCACTGAAATACTGAAGTGCACGTTCATATTCACCTGTTTCAAAGAATAGATGTCCTAGATTTCCAGAAATGAGAGCAGAGAAATAGGGAGTCTCCATCTGATACTTGTGCTCTTGAAAGTAGTCGATTGAGGCTTGTGCATTTTCTGTATAATACAGGGTCAGTCCAATAGAATTTTGAACAGCCCATTTGATGAACTTATACTCTTTTTCTTCTGCTAAGGTGATAGCCTGATCAAAATAGTCTAGAGCATCATCCATCCTCTTTTTTGTGTAGGAGACCAGACCAATATTGAAAGCTGATAAACCCTGCTGGACGAAAAGATCCTTTTCGCTAAAAGCCTTGAAGTGTCCGATTAAATTGGGAGTAACATCTAACTTGTCCCTTTTCACAATCAGAAGATCGATCAAATAGTTGAGCAGAAGCTTTAGTTTCTGAGACCTTGCATGTTGCAAGCCTTCGTAACAATAGTTGAGTGCAGTATCCTGGGCACTGAATAATGTGTGAAATTGAGCATACTCATAGCACACATATGCAAGAGGTTGAATGCTGAAGTTAGATTTGTCGAGAGTGACGGTCTTGGCCAATGAATATGCTTCAGCCAACAATGCATGAGCAGACCGACAATCTCCAAGCAAGTGCAGGACCTTCGCCTGGCCTGCCAGAATAATTGATTTTAGTCCCGGTTCGAAGTTTTGATTTTTCTCAAACTCTTCGAAGAGTCGCTTCATACGTCCTGGGTGGATAATCTCCATCTGTTCAAGAAATTCAAAATACTCCACGTGGTGGATATGTTTTAGGGGGGCATATATAATTGGTGTTCGAACCATAACAATTCAATACTATTAATATATAATAGAGTGTTATCAATCTATACGCGCAGAATATAAATTATTCAATGTACTCATAACAACATATTTTATATGTTTATTCATATATTGTGATATATTTCGTCTCATTAAGAGGTAATTGTAGGAGCGAGGCTTATGAGAACAAAAACCTGGGGTAATGTTCCGATCTTCTCATGAGCCTTAGAGAATATTCCAGAATCATTGCATGCATCATGTGCTTCCTCGTGTGCGTCCACCATGAGCCTTTGTTAGGCATTGCTTTTCTGTAATATCAAAGAATTAGCCCCCACTCCATAATGTAAAACCCCTCTCTGGAAAAGACTTCAGAATCAGGTGTGCGAGGTGCTTGTTCATCACCATCATATTCCCTAACTACATACCATATCCGGTTGATAATATCTGGCTCTATATCACAATCAATTGTGACCATTTGCTCGAGTATTTCAGAATATTGAGGGTAGATAATGTATTGGTTGTGCTCTTTTAATAGTGGCAACCAATGATCCAAAAAGTCCTGGATTTCTACTTCGTTGAATTTGAGTGTTTGAAGCTCATTCTCAAAAAAAGATGCTAGCTCAGGCTTTTCTACAATCCAGCCCTCGTCATATTGGCAGAAATCCGGAGTTTTACACTCATAGAATAAAAAGGTAAATTTGTTGTCTATTAAACCTTCTTCAGTGACGTGAGTTGACCAACCACCATTGTACAAGGGCTCTGAGACAATTACACGCCCGCCATTAGGAAAAGTTAATCGCACATTTAAATCAATCTCACTCTCAGGGTAAATGTAAATATTTGGTTTATACGCTATAATTGAGTCACCTGGATTAATTGATGTGTCAATCGGAACTGCGTCAATATCCGACTCAGACTCTTCAGGAGAGGAGCATCCTATTGACATAAACAGAATAACCGTAATCATTAGAAATATCTTTAACTTCATTAATCTCCCATCGATTATTGGCGTTTGTCTAACGCCGTAGGTTTGAGCTGCTTTATGAGAAACGGTCAAAACAGCCAGGTTACCTTGTGTACTTAATTTCAATTTATGTGTCCCCCCTTCGTTCTGTGAATCAGCTCAATGCCTTTGTTAGCTTGAATCAGCCTGTTAATATTCTTCAATGGCTAGAGGTTCAATAACGATGACTTTTTGTGAGACAGTACCCATATTTTGCTCATACTCAATTTTGTTTCTCACCTCATCAGCAGATGCGGTCCCTCACCAATTTTGAGTAAAATCGAGTGTATCAGACTCTGCGTCGTCTATGAATGGTTGAACCTGAATAGCAATATCATAGTTCGTAATATTATTGTTCCTAAACGTGGGTGATCCTGAAAAAATATAAATGGCATTTTCAAAATTGGAGATTGTATTATTTTGAAAAAATGATGAGTCATCATGACTGTTGTAGATGCCTCTGTACATCTTCTCATCTGAACCGATCATGTTATTTTGAACTAGTAATCCACTTGAAAGAGAAAAGAACTGGCTTAGGATTGTATTGTCAATTATTAATCCCGTTGAATACATATAATTTATATTGTTAAAAATACTTGTCTGAAGTAGAGTAGAATCACAATCTTCAAGTGCAATGTGCCGAATTTCGCAATTAATGATTGATGGTGAATAGTCGGATATCTCAACATAACCTAAGCCGGTAACCCACTCCAGTTCAACTCGCTGATCTGATTCACTATCCCCTTCAAAGGTCATCGAGGGTTTTTCCCCTTCAACCTCGTTGAAATGTATTGGTGAATTCTCTTCCCCTACTGCAATGAACTCACCTTTAATTGTGATAATTGGGGGGCGGGTCATATCACCAGCAGGATTGGGGACTAAAACAGTGCCAGCTGTATGCTCAATCTTTGTCCCAGGTAAAATGATTAAAGTTGAGTTTCCCTCGAAGATTAGGTCTCTAGAAATCTCAATAACATCCTCACCACTACCGCCCCAGGTAATAGTTTGGTTTTCGAATATTATCGGTGAGGTATAGGGTGGTTCATCATGACTTTCGAATAAACCACACGAAAACATAGAAAGAATTATTAGTTGTCCAGCAAAGATTCTTTTGAGAGTCATGTTTCCTCCGTTTTCAAGCTAACGCGTCAACTTGAACGATACTAGAATACTCAAACACTGGTTCTCCCCCATATTTCTACGAGTCTTCATATTACTTCTTAAAAGGATGTGAAAGTGTACTCGGTTCCTGGATCGGGGTTCAGTTCAGTTAATATTAGATTCTGATTCTCTAGCGAATAGGAATATTTATCATCCATTAGGTACAGGTAAGAAGCCCCAGAGCATGCCATTTCAGTACAGCTAAATCCTGATATTGAGAGTGTATTGTTCTCGTTAATTTCATACTCACCAGAACAAGCATTGCAAGCATTCTGACTATTTAGTACACCACTCTCTTCAAATTCAAGCCAATGGTCATCTGGTAGACTAGACAGACTATTTGAATCCACGGACAACCCCTTTGAATTTATGTACGATATGAGTCTCCAAGTTTCACCCTCAATTTCTGTCTCAAATTGATTTGAGTCATCGCTCTGACATGAGCAAAGAAACATCATAAGTACTATCAGTGATAATTTAGCGCTCCAATTCAACTTTAACCTTTCCTAGCTTCACATTACCTGTCTCAATCAGCGTTTCATCGCTTTACTCTATTTGAAATTGCTTTGAGTAGAGATCTCCAATACGCAATCGAAACGTTCCAACATCCTCAAACCATTCCGCTGGTAGATTATATTCAAAATATTCACCCGTTTGAACTGAGTCCACGAGTGTGGGACAAAGATAAGACATATAAAAAAACCATTGATCCTCTGACCAATCTCCATCTACTTTCTGCTGATAAAACATTTCTAAATATCCTCCACAGCGTAGACCGAAATTGAAAATGTCCTCAGAGTCGTTGTCTATCCTTACAGAAATTGTGTCAGAGGATAGATAATTTATTTTCGTCGTTGACAAGCGTACGGCATCTCGATCTGCACTCGGTTCAGAACAATATCCTAGGATAATTATTAGCGCTACTGCTAAACCACGGTAATTAGACCATTTAGTATTTATCCAGGCAACACATATGTTCTGTATTTTTATCATCGTTTGAAATACTCCTACTCACATCATTTTAGGCAAACGACATGCCATTGATATCCGTGTTTATGGAAAAGGTATTCAGCATCAAGGAGTAGTCTCTTCGCGTTGAGGAATAATATTCTGAATAAATTTTATTTGTGCGTATCTAATACTAATTAGTCCTGGAGAACCCTCAGGAATCTGAAACTATAGTCAGCAATCTGAAACATAATAATCGATTTTTGATATTTTACCGCTCCATTTTACCAATGGGATAGTCTGCTTTATGTCGAGTGAGCGGAAAACTACCTGATGTCAACTGTATTAGTGAGGGCTAGAGTACATAGAAGATGACCATTTTGAAAGAGCCCTAAAAATCAGGGCTTCAGGTACATATATCTAGTCCAACTTTTGGGGGGCAGGTCACCGGAAACTTTTCATTAAATTTGAAAAGATACTTCGGAAGTAAAGATGAACAGAGATACAAGATTAAAACTCTTATTTAAAATTCAAAAATCTTTCATTTAAAATGGGAGTCGATATCAACCCCACGGTTAAGGTGTTTCCCAAAATGATTCAAGATGGCTATTTCGAAGCCTGAACATATTCATCTAAAATATCTATTAGAGTCTGGCGTAAGATTGGCTTAGTAAAGAATTCAGACGAACCAGCCTTGATCGAAGCCTCCCGGAAATGTGGAAATGCATTTGCTGTTATGGTAATTATGCAGCTAATCTCTGGATAGGTTTGACGCATATATTTAATCAGATTTAAGCCATCTTCTTCACCAGGTAACGAAATATCGATAATTGCCAGCTTAAAAGCCTGCTTCGAAAGAGTTTCTTTTGCTCTTGAAACTGTTGGGACTACACACAAATCATATTGCTCTTCCAGAATAAACCTATAAAATTGTTCTGAACCAATATCATCCTCAACAATCAATATTTTGGGTTTAGTCTTAGACATGATCGTTTCTCTTATACTTTTGAAACATTAGCGTGAAAGTAGTTCCAACACCCTTTTTACTTTCCAGCTTAAGATCAATACTATTTAACTCAAGATACTGTTTGGTGAGAGCCAGTCCTAGTCCAATCCCCTGGAAATTCTTGGTAAAGCCCTCACTTTCCTGGGTATAGGGTTGAAAGATCCGATTTTTATAGTCCTCAGAGATTCCAATCCCGGAATCGATAATTGAAAGTTTAACCTGACCATTTTTATGACCCAGTCTAAGTTCAATCTGACCTTCAAAGGTAAACTTGATGGCATTGTCAGTAAGATTGAGAATGGCCTGATGAACACAGTAATCATCGGCAAAAATTATTGCTTCTTCTTTACTAGGAAGATATATCAAGTCCAGGTTCTTTTCATCGGATCGATCCTTGAGTTCATTAACCACTGCCCGGATAATCGAAGATAAGTCCAGCTTACGTTTTTGGACCTTAATAGTCCCTGCACTTAATTGTGCTATGTTCAATATAGAGTCAACTGTATGCATTAAGCGATTACCTGAACTGGTAATATAGCCAAAGATAGATTGATCTTTCTCGCTAACAGTCTCACTATATCGTTCTTTTAATATATCAGAAAATCCAACTATGCTGTTGAGCGGTGTACGAATCTCGTGAGAAATATTTGCGATAAATTGGTCTTTGACCTGATTCGCACTCATTGTTTCCTCATATAGCTGGGAATTTTGAATAGCAATTGCAGTTAAATCAGCAAGGTTTACAAGAAAAGCCAGATCGTCTTCCCAGAATTCATCTTCGCCATATTTGGATAACAGAATAGCTCCGATAGCAACATGGTCTATTTTCAAAGGAGCACACATCAAAGATTCTGGTTCTACAGGTGTACCCGGAACCTGCTTGCCAATATTTGTCAAATCAATCCTATTTACAATTTTCGCATTTCTTTCTTGAACAACTTGACCCGTTAAACCTTCTCCAACTTTCAATTTAAAATCCATAACCTTATCAATATATTTTGCATTTGAAGCCAAAGGTTTTAAATATTCCCCGCCTTTCTCAAGGATGAAAAGTGTGACACTATTGGCTTCGAACATTTCTTTTGCGATATCAATACATCGGTTTACTACAAACTTTGAATCCAGGCTATTTGTGAGAGCATGGCTGGCTTCATTAATTCCTTTTATTTTGCTAACATAGTACCTAAACTTTTCTTCGGTTTCCTTATCCTCGGTGATATCTTTGGATACCCCCATCACACCCATTTGATTCCCATCCTTATCCTTCAAAATAGACGCAGATAATAGAGAAGGAAAAATGTCACCATTTTTTCTTTTGTTTAGGATTTCTTGAACATGATGTCCATTCAATACTGTCTGTTTATGAACTTTCAATCCTTCCTTTGGATTAGCATAAAGCAGATTGACATGTTTCCCTATTACTTCACTCCGATTATACCCAAAAGTTTCTTCTGCTGATGTATTAAATTCTGTTATCTTCCGTTTATTATCCACTGCGATGATCATATCCAAGGAACTCTCAATCAGATTGTTGGCATAATCCCGTGTAGATCTAATCTCTTCCTCTGCCAGCTTGCGCTCGGTGATATCATGGATTGACCCCACCAGGAACTTTTCCCCGGTATCTGTAACGAAACGATTCTTCCTTGTAATGATGGTCCGCGTGAAGTTGTTCACGGTTAGCGTCTCTTCGCGCAGGTCGGGTATACCAGTATCGAGAACCTGCCTGTCAATTGCAAGGAACTGGTGTCTCTCATGTGCAGGAACGTTTTCCGCAAGCGTAAGGCCGATCACGTTCTTCTCATTCAGACCGAATACATCGAGGAAAGCACTATTGGCCAGGGTGATGCGATGATCGTTGTCCTTGACAAAAATTGGATCCCCAACCGTTTCGATAATGTGTTTTATGCGTACATTTTCGTTGCGCTGCAAGGTATCTTCTCGTTTGCGCTCACCGGGAGTTTCTTCCGCTATGCTCTTACGCAAAGATTCAAGCTCTTCAATTAGCTCAGGTTTGGTTTTCAGGTGATCATTCATGACACGCTCCCCATATCAATAAGATCTTCAGACACTAAATAAATGATGATTGCCACAATATTAAGCTTTGTAAAGATTAAAACATTCTCCCTAAGGTCAAGCTCCCAATTACCGACACGAGCGATCCGTTGGGCTTCTGCCAGGCTCGTGAGGGCAAAGAGTATATGGGCGAACGGTGTAAGACGTTCATAATTCAGTCCGAATTTGGCGAATATCGTTTCAACCTGCTCGCCTATCATCCAGATCCTGAGGTTAAGAAGGAGCTGGACGTCCGTTTCAAGCAAACTGTCCTCGAATTGGCAAAAGTAACCAGGTTTATCTTTTAGAGAGCTGGTCCGACTCACAGTCCTTGATCATGCAACTCCCCCAAGCCCATTTAGAGAATTTCTCAGAACTTCCCTGGTTTTGCATGATGCTAGATTTGTAATTCAACAAGATTTGCTCCCCGCATTTCATTGCTATATGAATTGCTACTGAATGTAATGGAATATACCCAAATATTCAATCTAATACATCTTGCTTACAATTCTTTCTATTGTATTTGCTATGTGTTTTATGATATGCTTATATTTGAACTTCTATTAACTGTGCATATATGCACAAACGAAAGGAGCTCGCATGAAGCGAACACACGTTACGCTGTTGTTGCTTGTCGTCGTCTTTTTTTTAGGATGCGAAAGTAACCTAACTCAACCCAGGCAATCTGAACCTCAACTAAATGAATCCCTCACGGGGTTTCTGGCCAAGGATCCGGTTATTGTGGCCAAACTAGATTCCATCATCCCTTCCGGGACAAAGTATGGACTCCCTGACGACACCACCACCTACACAGCTACAGGTGGTGAGCAGATCCCTGCAGGTGGCTGGGTAGAGAATGACAAGGATCTGTCCTATGAAATTCACATTTATTCAGAAATGAAGGTGACTTTCGGGAATTTTGACTCAGTCACCATTGATTATCCTACAAATCTAGATTATCTTGACAACTCAGATACCTGGGTTAGTCTTACTACTAGCAAGAAGGTTGGTGCTAAAGCAGTAAGGACAGGGAGTTTCGGGAGTGCATTCCTAACTCGCTCTGGTTATGGTGAATACGATGAGGAAAACGAAGACTAAAAGTGGTTAATAATTGAAAAAAGTTGAAAATGGAACGCCTCTCGCAATTGAGGCGTTCCACACAAAAGAATATACTCTATTTATAAGCCAGATCGGCTTTGCTCATCCCGGTCAGATGAAGGTAATTTTTGCCCAACCAGGATCTTTAGAGACGGCTAATCATCAGCTAAAATCAGTGATGTTAGCTGGTAGAGCGAAAATAGCTTCACTGGAAGGTAATTTTCCTCAAGCGAGTAATCTTTTTGATAGTGCATTTGATCTAGCTAGCAAAGACATAAGGACTGATGATTCAGCCAAAACAAGATCCATACTTGCCTATATTCACTTTGAGTATGGATTATTCTTTAAAAAACTCCATTCCCCTGATCTAGCTCGCCAACAATTCAAGCAAGCACTGCTGTTAACCTCCTCCAAAAAGCTTAAACTTCTCATCGATTATTATCTTGAAGTTCTGGCGATAGAAAGAGGTTTAAAAAGCGATTTAAGTAAACTGATCAAGTTGGTAGATCGGTTTAATAGTGACAATCTATCTGTCATGTATATTCTTGGTTTGCAGAAACTTGGTAGTTTGTCGTCAAGTCGGAGAAACCTAAGTGATGCAGAGCGTTATTACAAAGAAGCTCTATATCTTGCAGAACAGAATAATCTTCAATATCTGATATGGGCAGTTAAGAACTCGATCGGACTTCTGCTACACAAGCAGAAAAAATTTCAAGCTGCTATTGACCACTATGAAGGCTTTATTGATTCCGTTGAAAGTCATTATCTCAAATCAATTGTAATCAAAAGCCTAGCATTGCGATATAGGGTTTTAGGTAAGGAGAGCCAAGCCATCGAGCTTTGCAAAGAGGGTTTGGAGTACTCACAGACACATGGTGTTCTCTCTACCATCCCTACCTATGCAACTCTTATTGGTGATCTCATTGTTGATTATACAGATACACCCCAAGAAGCCTACCATTACTATAAGATTGGATATGATGAATCCTTGCGTCAGCAGGAAGCCGGTCTGCCCATCACAGGACCACGACTTCGAGCAGTAAAAAAATACACAGAGTACCTCGCTTCATACCTTCCCGAGGATTTCAATAAAATATCCGTGGCCAATTACTTTGATTGGGCACACAACAAAACCTGGGTCAAAATCCAGGACCTCTTCCACTACAATCTGTTTGTCTATCACTTCATCCACACTGGTATAGGTAAAGCTACTTTTAAGCTCCTCGATATGGTGCCCGGAACATTTTACTCACTATCAAAGAGGATGCGGGACCTACGAGGAATATCATTTCCCAATCTTCGCGATGCTGATATGACCCTCCCGCCAGATCTGTACATTGATCAGCTACAGAAGTACGTTCAACTTCATAGGGATAAGACGTTCAAGGCTATGACAGAGCAGTTTGAAAATGATATCTATGAATTCTTATTCAAAGAAAGTGGCTACAACAAGAAAAGTCTATCCGAAGCTTTAGATCTCAGTTATTCGGTTGTCCTACAGAAAACAAAAGCCTTCACACAGGCTTCTGAAGCATATCAACAACCTCGTCTGGAAGCCCCTCGCTAAAAATTCTGTTAAATTTAGATTAAAATCAGTTTATCCTTCTATATCTTTATCTTATATTAAGATATAGGATTTATTTCCTGTAAAGATAATCGCCAGGGGGCTCACACGTTCGGTCTAGAGCTCCTTTCGTGTAAATAACCCCCTGGATGATCTAAGGCAATCTAAGCCCATTGCAAGAAATGTCCACGAGAGAATATTTTGGAGAAGAAATCTAATAATAGCTCTAAGATGGGGAAATAATTCAATGACATATCCGTTTCAAAATGTTGATGAAGCTGGCAAAAGATCCGTCTGGAATAGAGGACTGGCGATTGATGATTATGATTCAAATGTCTGGAGACATGATAGTTGTGGTGCTGTGATAAAATATTCTGAGCATGGTAACACCGCATCAAAACATGGCTGGGAGATTGACCACATCAAACCATCTGCTAAAGGTGGTTCTGATGATCTGTCTAATCTACAACCTCTGCAGTGGGAGAATAATAGACATAAGGCTGACAATTGGCCAGATTGGCAATGTGCCTAGCTAAAGGAACAGAACTTGTTTACAGCAATCACGAATTCAGATGAATTCACCAATTGCTTGAAGGAAGACTAGAATGGTTAAGAAAAGAGATACCGTTACTTATGAGTTAAAGGATGGGAACAGGGTTGTTTACGTCGGGACAACAAATGACCCGGACCGTCGAGAGCAAGAGCATAAAGACCAGGGTAAGAAGTTTGGTCATATGAATGTAACATCTCGGAAGATGACTGATGATGGTGCAAAGAAGAAGGAGTCTGAAAAACTTGCCACCTATCGCAAAAATCAAGGCAAGAATCCCAAGTATAACAAAGATTCTGACGGGTAATTCTGATTCAACAATCAATTTAAATTGGAGGAAACAAATATGGCAGTAAAACACACACCAACCGGGATCGTTCACAACGGAACCAAAGGTGGCAAGACTGGATGTGGCGTAAATACTAAAGACCATATGAGTCACTGGGCAAATACACACACTAAAATCACTTGTGACAAGAACGGGTGTAAGAACTAAGAGGCTTTAGTCTAATCAGGTCTTACTTGAAACAATTGCATTCTGTAAAGTGGGTAAGACCTGATCGTTTACATGGTGTTAAGCGATGTTATGTCGAGTGGTCGCTCCACCTCTTTTCCTAACTTTGATACAATAGATCAATGTTTGCGACACCAGGAATGAGGAGCCACTCAAAAGCTTCTTCACTTGAAATTTTCTTGTTCAAAAACAGGATATAAGCTTCCGCAAAAGCATAATGTGGAACTAATGTTACTTTTTGAGATCCATTCGCTTGTACCTTAGAAAATGTATCGAACTCTGGTTTTCCTAAGGTGATAAGATGCTCGTCAGAAAAACTTACAGCTTTTGTGAATACATCGAATGCTTCATCCTTGTCAATTGTTGCATCGTCTTTCTGCTTTGTCTTACACTCAAGCAAAGCCTGCTTATCTCCAAACGATATTGAGAAATCGGGGACCCCTTTTCTTCTACCATCGTCAAGTTGAATAACTTCCCAACCAAACATTTTCATCATTTCTTCGACTACTTCTTCATATTCATGACCGCGCGCAGAATAAGACCTCTCAATCAATTCCTTAATCCCAACTTCAGCAGCTTTCCCCTCATGAAGAATTTTCCAATACTCATTTATTTTCTCAAAATACCTTCCGACAGCCTCCACAAGACCTTTCGCTCGGTCAAGGCTATCAACCCTTTTGGCTATTTTTGCTAAACTAGATTTTAGCAGTTGATTTGGGTCACTTAATCCCACTTCTGCTAAAGCCATGGCTCGTTGTCGTCCAAAACCTGGTACACTAAAAGATTTGGCCGCCACTACTATGTCAAGTGCCTCCACTGAAACTCCATACCGTATTTGATTTGAGTATATCAATAAGGATGAGCCAAAGGCTTTATCGACACCAGAATCAGCTGAAGTAACAATCTTGGATAATCCAACTATCACCCATGAAACATCTGAAGCAAGAGTCTGGAATTGACCGTAGCTTATAGAAGGGAGGTCGCGTCTGAGTTTTCGTTCACTAATACCCTTAGCCCATTGATCCAATCCATACGCAGCATTGACTACTCTATCATAGATTGGTGAGCTCATGGCAGGGATTAACAAATTGGATTGATTCACACTTTTCCATGCGATTGTCTCTGGTTGGTTTCTTCGTGCAAATGGTAAATGTCTTTGTTTGGTACTTACATCGAATTCTGCTGAGGAACAGATAGCATGTAAAAGAGGGATACCAAGCAAACCCTCTTCAGTTTTCTCGTTATTTAACCTTAATACATTAATAAGAGAAACACCAGTTGCCGGCAACAAGCCGGATCCTGAAATAGCAGTTCCTAATGGAGTTGAGACCAGCCTTGTGCTTTGTTCAACTAGCAGCTTATTCTCTATTAACCATTGAACTGCTTCAGCAACTAAAGGTGGAACATCCTCAGTTTTCTTTGGATTATGTTCAAGGTGTTGGTGCCACCAAAATGAGCTGGCATAAAAATTATTAAGGCTATCTTCCGTGTTGCATATACCGCTAGAGATCAAATTCAGAACCGATTTCCTAATGCTTTTGGAGAATAGCTTTGAGGATATTCTTTCCGCAGGAAGTGTTAAGTAGTTTTTTGCTTGAATAAACTCTGTTCTACTTCCGGTAATCAGGACGGAGAGACCTTTATCATCAAGACCTAATCTCCCCGCACGTCCAGACATGTTGAGAAATTCTGAGTGTGCAATCCATTCTGAAACCCATCTTCTGTAGAATGAATCAAAGACTACAGTACGTATTGGGAAATTTACTCCTGCCGCAAGAGTTGGGGTTGAAAATACTACATCTAGATGACCTTTTCGTAAGGCTTCTTCAACGACCTCTCTCTTCAAAACTTAGATCCCCAGAGTGAAAAGCTGTCCTCCGTTCACATGTCTCTTTTAGTATTCCTACTGTTATAGTCAACTCACTGAATAATTCTATTTGCTCTCCCACTATAATCGCGGATATATCTTTTTCTCTTGTTCCAGAGAAACCCTGGGCTAACTCAATTGCTCTGGGCTTCGTCATTGTAAAAACCAAAATAGGACCCAGCTTTAAATTCAACAAATTATTCACTACATGGATAGTATCGTTTACTACATGTGCATTCTCTTGATCTTCAAATAATTCGTCTTGACCGTAGAGATTGTGAAAGAGTCGCCCTTCGTTCCATATCTCTTGTCTTAGTGGCACATCCCGATGTGAGATTTTTATCCCCTTACAATTAAACCAAGTTGATAGTTCATCAACATTGGGGACAGTGGCAGTTAATCCAATAAATTGAGCCGGAGATCCCATTCTAATTATAGTGCAAAGTATTTCTATTTCAGAACCGCGAGAAACGTCTGATAATATCTGAATCTCGTCAGCAATCACTACTTTCCCTTCGAATGAAAAATTACTTGAGGTTGTAATTAAAGACAAATATTTCTCATATGTTGAGACTAATATTCCATTGTCCCAATCACCATCGACATGATCACCCGTAGCAATGGAGACATCAAACAACTTTTCTAATTCATCTCTAAATACTGTCTTGAAATAATTGTATTTTTCCTCAGCCAATGCTCGATGCGACACTAAATAAACTGTTTTCTTGCCTTCAAGAGCCCCAAGAATTGCTGCAATCTCACCAATAGTAGTTTTACCAGATGAAGTAGGTGCTGAGACAACCATGCTACTCCCTTTACCCAGCCCAGATTCAATAGCCTTTGATTGAACTCTAGTAAAAGATTCCCAGCCCAATTTTTGGTAGACACTTAAAACCTCTTCATTTATTCCAAATGTGCTAGCTTCTTTGAAATCCATTACCCTATCCCCAATTGCCACCTATAGCTATAATCAATGCTAAAGCTCTTTACACAAATTTGCCGTTATAGCTTCTATTGGCTTATCAATACTATCATTTCTTCTTTACAGTGAATTTAGTTGTTAATAGTGTAGTTTTTCCAGATAAACTGAGTGATGTTTGATCAAATGGAAAGCTATTCACGTATTCCGTATTTTCAGGTGGTTTGTGTTTGAAAATCATTGCCGCTTCACATCTATCTCTACTCGTTGAGGACACACTACCAAAATTATAGCAAAGTATCTCATCTTGTTTCAGATGTGTTCTCCACTTAGCTAATTTCTCGTGATCCTCAATACGTTTATGAACGTTTTTAGATTCCCCAATGTATACCAGTTTTTTTAAAGTTACTGTTCCTCCCTTTTTGTCATGGGTGCAAGTATAGACGCAGTAGATTCCTGATTCAGATGGGATTCCACCCTTCTTCACTTCTCGCCAATATCCTTTGAAAATAATGTTATATTTTTGTGCTGACATTTTCACTCTCCAATTACACTTCGTCCTTTTAGCGCTTTAACTTTACTTATCTGGAACCCATTTCGTCTCTGTTGTTGTGATTGTCCCAGTTCCTCCACATTGTGAACAACGCATAACACCTGGGTGGTGTGTGGGTTGTTTACCTGAACCTCTACAAGCTGGACACGCCATTTGCTTAGTGATTGTCTTCCACGCCATAAATCTATGGCCGGTAAGTTGTATTATGACAGTTCGGACATGGTGGCAATGTATCGGTATTGTCATCTAGCTTTACTTGTTGATTACACTTAGTACAATAATATGTACCTTTACCTGGTTTTTCACCTGTCTTGGACATCTTATTATCCCCTTATCTTTGTGTTTATAGTATTACACCTACTATTGAAGCTATCACAATATTTGCAATTTGAACTTTGAACCACTTCATTGACCATAGTTGGTTAAAGGTCCAGGCTACCCAAATTGTAGCAACGATTCCCATGGCGACATCATTCCACCATCCAAGTAGTATTAGACTCGAGTAAATGGCACATTGCCATAGATATTTATTCATTCCCACCTCAATGATCATATTTCGACTGCAATTGCCCATAATGTATCTTATTACATTCTGTTTACAAATATTATATAATGTTATGAAAGGCTACTGAGATTATTAAGCTTGGATAAGTGAGGTGCTGTTAATCTGCTTTATGTCGAGTAAGGGTAAAATGATGTCCTAATCAAAAAGTGATGGATCAGCAGTTTTGGGATGGAAGGTGCCGATGATCAGGAACGGGTTTGTACCAGTAAAGTGATGTGCTTGTGTCGTGCCTAGGAAAAGATACAAATCCTTGGTCTTTGCGAAATCATCCCAGTATTTCTTCTTTACATCTGCACAAGCTTTATCCTCATCACCATCATACTTCTCTAGCATTCTCCAGTACAACCGTCCAATTTCCCAGTCCTCGATCATGAGTCTACTGATATTTCCCTCATCATCTTTAAAAACGTACTTAAACTTATATGGTAACTTTGAGACTATCTTGAAAGGTCCCGTTTCAAACAAATCAGTCTGGTTAAACTGAGCTAGTTTCTTGGGGTCCCACTCTCGATCCACCTTTGATATAGTCATACCTAATAGTTTTGTGGGCTTGAAAACTGCTAAAGACACAAGCTTTGATGGATCTCTAGCATCAGCGACCAATGAGTCTCTATTAGTATAGATATTGTTCAGTACTAATTCTTTTCTAGTTGTCCATGTGCCATTTTCGGTTCCGATTTTATCCCCTAACTCAATTTTCTCCCAATTCAAAACCTTGTGGCTCTCGGGTCGAGGATCAGATGAGTTATTCTCAATGTCAGCAATTATCCATTGATATTTTTTATACTGCTTGTCAAAATCCAATTTGCGAAAGGGAATTGGATATAGCCGAATCCAATCGCCGTTTTCAGTTAATCCAGCGGTACACACCAATTCACTATACTTAGTGCTTATAGTGGGGTAGGTCTTTACCGCGATGAGGATTTTTTTCTTCAAGAAGTATGCTATATGTAGGATACACTAAAAGGGGTGAGTGAGCTCTCTATAAGCCTATTTATAACTCGACTACGGTGGCAGTAGGTGTGATCATACTCGAAGCAGGTGATCGCCACACGCTTATGCTTAGCAAATTCACTCAATATTTTTTGTAAGCTATCTGGTTCATCCTGTAAGACAGTATTCTCATATTCAGTGAATAAACGATTATAGTCGTCTAACGTGTTCAAGTCAGCCCGTTTGTTGGAAGTAATTCCAAGCTCCGGAATATGTAAATATTCAATGTTTAGCTTCTCAAGTGCGTTCCTGAGTTGATTTTTTGAAAATCCATATTTCATACTCAATGCATTTTTCCGAACGTCAACAAGCATTTGGATATTGTTTTGAACAAGCTGATTTAAGTAGTGGTCAAAGCTCTTACTCTCGTAGCCAATTGAATAAATACCAGGTTTAGTATCATTCGGTCTTTCTTCCTCGACTTTGGCTATTTGATCTGCAGATAGAATCGAACTAAGAATCTCGCTATTGATAGCGAAATAGGGGTATTCACAATAGACACGGTTTATCAGTTCATTGCCCTTAAGGTTTCCATAACTAATAATGAGCTTTCGAAGAGACCTTCTGTCATCAGGATTCAGCATTGAGAAATAATCAACATCATCGTCCTTCTTCCAATCGTCTTGATCAGCAAGAATTCCGTACTTAGTCAAAGTCCGTTTGTCGGCATAGGACTGGAAGGAAAAACAGCCGTATTTGTATGGGACGAAGTCATAGGCCGGTTTTTCCTGACCCTGAACAAAAAGAAATAAATACTTTTGGAGATCCGTATTCATGACTTTACCACCAAATTTCTGGATTATTGCCAGGATTATTTTTCTACGGTAATACATAACTATTATTTTCTCATCGCTTTAAATTATTCAGCACTAAAGATACGAGGTAGGTCATTGAATTCAAACATACTAACTCTGTTTACATTCACACACTTAGATTTTCATATATAGTACGCCTTAGCGCTTTGACTGCAAAAGCTGCCATTATTTCAAGTTCTTCCTCATGTTCTTCAGGGACATCTAGTAGAACTTTATCATTCCATGGATCACCTACATGGACCCATTTATTTCGGTATTTTCTAATTTTATGAAGGTCTAATTTTAGAGTATCTTCGATGGAGGATTGATTAATTAACTCAAAAAGACTTTCACGGGACTTTTCCGCATATTCTGACCTTAGATAGGTCTCAATTCCAGCAACAGCCGTTAATATTGCACCTAAATGCGCTTCTCCGACATAAGCCATATCACATTCACGAACAATCGCGGAGCACCATTCAGAGAGGATTACACCACCCTGTAGCAATTCATCATCTAGAGAGCATAACCACTCCCAACGATCAGTTTTATTCATTTGCTATCTACCTCTACCATTTAAATGCTCATTACTACTCATTAAATGAAGAATATGAAATTTTACGCCCCAATAATTTCAAGTTATCAATATTGGGGATGGATACCTCTGGATGTATGGAGTTGATGATGAAGTCCTCTCTAAGTTGCATTAGCAATCTTCCCAGGGCATTTGTACCAATATAATGATCATCTTTCAAGGCTGCTCCCCAGATCTTACCATCAGGCGCTTCCTCAACTATTGGCAAATCTTTAGTGAGTAACAAAACTCTTGAGAAATTTTCCCAGTTTTGAATTAGCTTAATCTCTATGCACATTTTCATTATTGAAAATTGTATTCTCTTCCAGTCATCCCGCGTATCCCCATAATACTTTTTGCTTTTCATTTTTGCAGTCATTGGACTGTTTTGATCAAGTATTATCTTTTGAACATCAGGCTTGTGTGGGTATCTCAGTGATTGATATAATGCTTCAGATGTTTTTACTGGAATTCCATTGACGACCAGAGGGTAGCCTGGAGCCATATTCGATAAACCACCATATTTACCCTTGGTTGCTTTAAATACGGCACACTCCCCATTTTTATATTTTCTAATCGAGCTCAATTTCTACAACCCTCTGTTGGCAACAGGGAATAATGGATACCAACCATTTGCCTCCCACCAATAGACCAAAGGACAGGTATTCGAAACATTTCTCCATGTGAATGCGTGACTCCCTGCACCAAATGTCTTATAACTGGGTGGCACAAGCCCCAAAGGTCTTATTGGTCTACTTATATGCTCAATACGATTGATAATTTCGATACCCTTTTCTAAAATTATCCATTCATACTTTACCCTATTTTCAGGAGAAGAAAAGAAAGCTTCCACCCGTGGTGTTTCAGGCGACCTATATGCAAATTCTTCATTTCTATCCGCATTAGTCAATGTTTGGAGGTATTCATCAAATATTTCATGATCAGACCTTTTTACAGGAAATGCATTATTAAAACTTGGGTTGGGATTATAATAATTTATCCTTGGATGATTCTCTATTTCTTCGAAACGAATCCAATCAATTTGCCTAACAAAATCACGACTAAATTCGTTCAATAAACTAAACTTTGTATTTGCGAAACCCCAGGAATGTAAGAAGAAACTAAGATTGATAAGTTTCTTCTCCTGACCCAGGAAGTTTTCAACGCCGAATTCACTTATCAGGGGGATAATATCCCTTTTAAAGCTTCCTCCTGAGGCGAACACATCATCTAAGTATACCCAGTATTTTGCTTTGCTATTGCCCTTTTTTATGTCAACTCCATACTCAGACTTTGTAAGGTCATTGAGAAATTCTAACAATACTGATTGGCTCTTATGATCAGCTTGCAAATTTAAAAAGTGTGATTGTTGAAGAAAGGTGATCGTTTCGTCGAAGCCATATTTGTTTGTGAGAAATTCTAAAGATTCTTTTAATCCTGATATAGCATCTGGTTTTGATAAATAGGATTTTGGCAGGATGTTAAGCAGTTCCTCAAGTAAGAATTTTCTGTCATTAACCTCGAATTGATTAGCCCATGTTAAAATTCGATTTATATCGATCCTAATTCCATCATTACTTCGGTAATCATGCAATATGTCAGCTATTTTATTGGCAGTATTTTCCATCAAAAATCCTTATTCATCAACCAGTTTTTGCGAATGTGTTACCAACTCTTTAAAATCACTTTCTTTAATGATTCGAATATTCTGTCCTTCAGATATCAGAAGCTCTGCCTTGCGATGTTTTGAACTTTTCTCACTACCAGCCAGCCGTGATATGTCTTGATCTCCCACAACCAATAGACTTGTCTTTTTATTCACACCAGAATTTACTGTGCATCCAATTTTCGCCGCTAATTCGACAGCTTCTCTACGGGGAATTTCTAAGGCTCCTGTAAATACCAGGACTTCACCATACAATTCACCATCGTGATTGCCCTCTACATTCCTAGCAGAGTGATAAGATTTCTTTGTTGGATCTATAGGCTTATTAACTCGTCCTACCCATGACTCAATATCTAAACCGGTGGTTTCGATTGCTGCTAGAAGGACCATCCCAGCTGCCTTGGCATCTTCAAGAGCGTCATGGTGTTTAAATTCGTATCCAATCTTTTTACAGACATCTGCAAGACCATATCCGCGCCATCTGCAGTCCTCCCATGTTCGCCTAGCAACCTTGGCAGAGTCTAGCCACACGCTATCATATTCCTCAAGACTGTACTTATTTAATGCTCTTCCTATGGCGACTCTATCAAAATGAGTATGACAAACACAAATGGCATTGTTCAGGAAACTTCCTAAAATAATACCTATTTCGGGGATAGTTGGAGCCCCGATAACATCAGTTTCAGATATTCCATGAATTCCAACATTGATAGGGCTGAAATAATCACCGGGGTTAATTAACGATGACCATTCTTCAACCAATTTACCATCTACATATTTAGCAATACCAATCTGACAAATAGAAGCCATATCTGCATTTGCGGTTTCAACATCAATTGCTATAAAATTCACGTCTTAATCCTTAAGATTGAGCTTTACCAAGTTTAGTGATATCGTTGGTATAAGTCACTTTCATACCGGTTCTAGAACAGAAGAGGTCACGTTCTTCCGACACATCAACATTTAAATCTTCGTCACGCAGCCCTTGCCATTGAGCTAGATAATGTAATGACCCATATTTTTCATTCTTTTGTGTTGGTTTCTCTGTGCCGCCTTTCCAATTAAGAACAGGTAGTTCACCATTCTTTGCTTTCCTGGCTATTTCAGGATCTTTCAACGCAAGTTTTCTCCCAACCTCCCAGGAAGCGATCAACCCTTTATCTGGACCTTTCCAAAGTTCTTCCCAAGAAATTTTTCCTCGTATTGGTTTCTGAGTTGATCTATAAATTTGCATAGTCATAATAGGGTCTCCTGGATGGTCTAATGCCATCAAATTTGGGACAAGGATGCTTTTTATCCCAGGGCTGTAGAGTCGTCGAACTACGGTCAGGGCATCGGCCATCCTTTTGCTAACCCCTCAGCAACAATTTTATCAATAGTTTTTGAATCTAGATCATATTTGGCGGCAATTAATCGATCAGCTGCTCGTCCTTCATAGCCATCGTCCTGAGCTTTAACCAATTCATAGAATATTTTCTTCTTTTTATTAACCGAAATGGTTATTGCTTCAAACTTCTTAGGGGCAAGACCTGTTGCGTTCCCAACAGTAATTTTCATTTCGTGTTGACTGTAATCGCCAGTTGTGACATGATCTGATTTTGACCAGTTGCCATATGGAGCCCAGACAACTCTTCCTGCAGTGAAGCCTCTGCCAATATCAGATTCTGGTAAATAGTATAAAAGCAATATGGCATTATGGGGTCTCTCAATTTTTTGTTTCTCAATTACCTTCTCACTGATACTCATTAATTGTTTTGAATCTAGAACAGATTCAACTATGATTTTAATCGCAAACCTTGCAACATCTTTAAAACTGTCATTCTCGACTTTAACAATTTCATACGGTAAAACTGAATTAATTTTTTGTGCTTTCTTCTTTTTCCGTGGATTTAATAAAGGAGCGTAAACATAGCCAATTGCGTTGGATTCACCGATTGTCTTTTGACCTAAATTGAATATTGCATACCAATTATCCTTTAAATAAAAAGCCTTCACGTCCTGACCTTGCTTGAGCTTTGAAACAATTTTCGAGTTAGATTCGCGTTTTTCTCTTACATTCACATTAGTGTAAGGTGCTTTGACTATGCCCCAATCGCTTGTCTTAATTCCAGACAACACCTCATTTTTTCTTACCCACCCAGTTGTGATTACTGTAGAATCTGAGAGTACGTTAACTTTGCACCAATCTGATGGGCTTTCTTTTGTTTCAAGTATTTCTAATTTTGTGTTTAACCTTGCCTTCAAGAGAACGTCTGAATTGTTAACTATCGACTTAGGGTTTTGTGCTGGTGATTTTGTTACAGAAAAATGATTGACAATATAGACTTCACCAGGTTGTGGACCTGCATTTTCAACATTACAGCGGATCAAGTTTAAGACTAATAATATGGATAATAGTAGTATTGGTCTTTGCATTATTGACATTCCTTATGCTGCTAATTTGATCTTTATATACCTAGCGCCCCGCGCTTTAGTTGCATTCTAAAACAGCTTTATCATATTGAATCACTTTTATGAGTGCCTCTGATTTCATCTGAATTCATTCTCTTGAATATTAAATAATAGATAATATCGTACAAAGTCAGCACTATCCAGCCAACGACATTAAATGCAACAGCAAACAGAAACCAACCAACATAAAGAGCTATTTTTAGCATGAAAAATGTGATACTGATACCAATATTCATAACGATCATCAACATCGTCACTAGAATCCCAATTATTGCCCCATCAACCCCCTTGCCCCAGGATTGCCGAATGTATAACCCTTTAATACCAGTTCTCAGGCTAAAGCCTTTTGCTCCAACTGATCCAAACTTAGTTCTTATAGATGGAGATGCACCCGACTTGCTCAGATTGAGTCCAAGACCAGACCCTAGATTCATTCTTCGTTGGATTCTAAAACTCATGGTTTAACCCCCAATTACTGGGTACGACTTGTAACTACATTCTAAACCTGTTTGTGAGGTGTGGGTCAAGTAGCTGATTCTCCACCGCCTTCTAGATTTGGTGTTTCGAGGTTTAATAGTAATAATTCTTCCTGGAGTGTCTTTCCCGGCTCCATTATGATAGCCCAACTTTCCTTGATTTCTACTCTATAGTCAATATCTGGATTTCTAACATGAGCTAGGTCATGGTGAGAGGCCGCAAATAGAAGAAATTGGTGAAAGGCTGCCCGAGATTCAGGCATTAGGAAAAGACAATTATTTCGCCACCAATCTTCCGCTTGTTCTATCATTGGCTCCAACAGCCCTGGCTTGTGTACAAATCGCACAATACTTGACCAAATAGCAAACGCTTTTTGATGAGTATCTAATTTCCGGTCAAGTGAAGTCACCATAAGTTCACGTCTAAATTTCACATTTGCGAAGTATGATTGTGTATAGAAGGTTATTAATCCTCCAATTATCATCGCCAATAATGGTATGAATATTTGGAAACCACCAATATATGAATACAGAATAATTAGTAATGTCCATCCGATATTTATTATCAAAAGCAACTTTGACTTGAACAAACCTAGGAGTTGTTGTTTTAGTTTCGCCTTATCAATCCACTTCACACCCTAATCCTCCATATCTCTAACACCTATACTATACTCTCAATTTTTCACACTCGTCTATCGCCTGGATATCCTCAGGCTCATACCTATGCTCCATTATCAGAAATAAAACGACAATCCTAGCATCGCTTTCGATGTCAGGTATGCTCTGGGTGACGAAGATTCTGCTTTTGTTACAGAAGAAACGACCCCGTCAATATTGGTTGTCGTCTCATGCTTAGATTCAGAGTAGCGAAAAGTCATTGAAGTATTGTATTCAACAGTTATGCTCAAAGGTTTTGCGACCCTCCATTCCATCCCAACAATCCCTCTGATACCAAGCCCAGCACTCCAATATGAAGTGTCTTCTATTCTAATGGGGTTCTCGTATTCAACATATCGGCTACGCACATTCCTGATGTTGTGCGAGAACGACCCGGAAATAGAAGGACCCCCTCCCCAATACCAGCTAACAGTGCTTGCCGATTGTGTATGTCTCAGATTGTACCGTCCGATGCTTATGCTAAACTGGTTCCTAGAATCTACCCTTGTGTTTGTTTCATCATAGGAGCTGTCAGGATCATAGAAAAAATATTGTGATTCAGAATCTCTTGTATCCTCAGACCACCCACCATCAAGTGTAAGTGAGTAACGAATTTCTTTCTCTGGTGATTCAAATCTTTTGTACGATAATGTTTTGCCATCAAATGATGCAAACCTGAACGCTTCAATGTACTGCAGTTGGATAGCATGGGTCAACTCAGGTGATTTTGTGCAGGTCTCGGTAGAATCTGGCCAGAGTAGTGTGTTATTTTCCTTTTGTAATTGGTTGTCCTGCCCTAGGAGGGCTACTACGATTATTAGTAATATCACTACAATCTTTTTCATGTTTGCTCTCTTCTATTTAATTTTGGTATCTCGTTGGAGAATTCCTGAAAGATGACCAGGGTATGTTGAATCCAGCGTGGCAATATTTTGCATATAGAACTGATATTTGATCGGTTCACCATCGTAAATCTCAAGACCATACAACTCTGAGAGAGATCCCTCAAGGTCTATTATTTGGATCTCCAAAGCCTTAGGGTAGTCTTCTTCTAGAAGGTAATTAATGGTTAGCAGATTAGCATTTGCATGACTATCAGCTACTAACTCATGTGTGGTTAGAAAATATCCCCAACCCAAGTACAATGTGACTGCTGCTGTGATGATGATTGTTAAACAATAACCGACGATATGCTTTACTTTTGTCATGATTACCATCCACTACTTCGTTTGCTCAATAGTCATAACCTCACCACACTTCGGACAACCATCCCTAACAATCCAAGGCACAACATTTGATGAATTGCATTCAGGGCATCTGTTCAGAAAACTTGGTGTAACATCAGGATCATCGACAAACATCCCACCATGGAATTCTATAGGAACTTCGACTAAGGATTTGCATCCTAGACAGTGCCTGGTATCGACCGTAGCAATAGGTGCTCTATCGGGCTCGTCCCAGACTTCTGCTGTATAGCCACAGGCGTTGCATTTGTATTTTAAAATTTCGCTAATGATTGCCCCAGTTCGTACTCTATCTCAATACTACCACTTTTCGCGTAGCTGATTGGTGACCTGATCGGACTTCCATCAGATACACACCATTCTGTACAAGTCTACCAGATGAACTCAATCCACTCCATGAAACTGAATGGACACCGGGTTCGGTGTGTTTAAGCGATCGCGAGAAAACTAGACGACCGGCTATATCATAAATTGAAAGTTGAACATTTCCGCGTTCTAGTAGTGAATATTCGAGTGTTGTGTTGGGATTGAAAGGTGATGGGTACACACGGTTAATCATAATTGATTGTGGCAACTCTGGTTCTGGATTTATCGCTCCAGGGTCGACCTTGTCTTTTGCCCACCACAGTTCACTACCAGTTTCTGTTTGGTGCTCCCAGAAAACAGTTATTGAATCACCCCAAGTGAAAGTAACAACCGGTGAAGTATCATTACCTGGCATATCTGATATGTTTATTGGGTTACCATACCACACTGGCAAAAAGTAAACATCTAAATCATCCTGAAATGAATCACTTACAGCTACAACAAAATCTTGACCAATGTCACGCGCAACAAGCCAGTAACCAGTATAAAATGCTGGATTTGTGAGATTATATCCACTATTCGAAGATGTATCCGCTGCTGCGGGGAAAAAGGGATCAGTATTAATCACTATATGCCAATATCCATCCATAAATATTTCATATGAACAGCCCCAGCTTGAACCTAAAGTTGGATTGCGAGATGGGTACTGTGAGCTAATAACTTCAATTTGCGGATCATCCTCGTCATGTTCCATTATTAGATATTTAATCTGGGCACTATCAACAGGACCAGATTCATAGATTAGAGCCACTTCCCAATTCGTCCCATACCTCTGATTGAAAATCGCTGGGCTACGGCATTCAGCTGTATCAACTACGATCGGATTCATTGCGGCATCGTCCATATCTTTAAATAAAAGATCACCATCTTCTACCCATGACAACCAAAAACCATGTGGTGCCGGTTGACTTGGGTTATTCAGGGAGTCTTGTAGGAGAATAGGAGTTGTGCCACCTCCTACACCATGTTGAGACCAAAACTCACCATCAAATCGGTCAAAGTATACGTACCCCTCCTCATTCACGGCGAGGTTAGTGATAAGAGAATCGCTTTGGTAGACCAAGGCAGGTTCATGGAGTTCCATAGCTACTTGCATCAGATAGATGGAATAGGTACCATCCTGGATATTTACCCATGACAAATAACTATCATTACTGTAATCGAAGTATGTTCCAAGAGTAGCATCTGTATTCTGCCCTGGTATGGTTATAAGTGGAGCTTTTGTAAAGGAAACTCCCTGCGCAAACAATGATCCCATTAGTAGAATAGTGACTATTGCCAGTTTAATGAGTATACTTGTTGGTTTTGCCATGGATTGCCCCCAATCTGCCTGAATCTAGTCAGAATGAGCACAGTATCAAAAGATTTGGGGCACCATCTTTATGGTTCAACTCTGTGACAGTTTTTCTGTCACTACTGAATTGTAACATCCAATGTATTCGAGCCAATTGAGCCAATCCACAATCTACCATCCCCAATATATCTGTTATCCAAGCCAATATTGTGAGGGCCGGCATATTTCATATCGGCTGTATAGCTTCCATCAGGAATAAAGGGATAACCCTTAAGTTGAATTGTATGCTCAATACGATTGCCACTCTCTATGAGGGAGAACCAGTCAACCTCCCAACTATCGTAGGGTTCTGGTGGCTCCACCAATTTATACTGAGAATACAGGTATATCGGATGACCAGGGATACTGGTATCCCACAAGTCAGGACCGTTAGTGTAATAATGAAACAGAGCGCTGCCCATCTTTGTAGGGTCTAAAATATAGAGATCATCCTGATCATTATTGCTAATGCGAATACGATATTCAACCGTGGAGGTATCTGAATTGTCCAGAACTTGGAATGATATTAACTGAATCTTTAAACCAGCGTGAAATAAATCCTGTGTGAGCAGAGCATCTTTGATGTCAGGATCACTTCTGATATCTTCGTCACCCCGCCAAGCTTTTGAAATATGCATTACGTCTGCTGGATAACTACCCACATCCATCTCATCCATATATGGTCCAGCTGGAGCTAGTGAAAGCAACCCACTGTGTAGGGCACCTACATAAACCCGGGTTCCACCTGAAACTACCACAAAAGGTTTTTGACTTAAGACGGGAGTAAATTGATAGAATCCTTCATCATAGTTTTCAAAAAAATGACTCTTGTCTTCTTTCAAATAGATGCAGTGAGAGGAATAATCATAAAAATCAATATCACTACTGGACACCCAAGCTTCATCCTTTAGAGCAAGACTGCCTATATCCACTTCGGAAGCTTCATGCTCTGAAATGTCAGAATCAGCTAAAAAATAAATTTCAAATGAATTGTTATCTGACTTGGGTTCAGAGCATGAGAAAATCAATAAACTCAACGATATAATTGCTAATGTTGCTTGTATTTTCATTGGATGTGTCCCCCTCGACTAAAGTTGAATCAACCTGCCTGAAATCTAGCTCCATTGAGCAGTTTATCAAAAGAAAAGCCCCCAGGAACCGAAGTTCCCGAGGGCTTGGGGGGATGATAATGTAGTTGAGTGCTTTAATAATCAAAAGTTCAATTTCCACCAATCCTTGATGAGTTTCTTTGAATACACGTCTTCAAGTTTCTTTCCATTCTTGTCTCAATTATCGGTCTACGGTTTTTTCGATACCATCTTTGCGTGCCACATATCAATAATTTTATTCTCAGTTGCACTTGGGAATCGGTTTTGTACACCTTTGACTTGTACTATTTCATTCCCCTGCGGATTTATTTCGACCGTAAGTATTTTTTCTTTATTACAGGAAACCGAGACTATTGCAGAATTCTTTGAAGCACATCGAGCAGCATAACTTTCAACACAATGGTGTAACTTTTGGCTTTCTTCAAATAGTTGTTTCCCAGAGGTTAGTTCAAGAAAACTCCAATTCTTGTAGTATTCATCTACATAATCCCAATTCCAGCCATGAGAACTCCAATAATAATCAATCCATGGAGAATCTCTGTTTTCAATATACTGCTGACTTGCAAAAAGAGTTCTTCCAGATGTCCTACCACTCCAAGTAAAACTTTGATCATTATGTCTGTCTTCTGTGAATCTGTGCATTGCCCATTCTAGGATCAGATCTGCATCGTCTTCAGTGAGATCATCACGATGTTTCATGAGCCACAGCACAGTACTTTCCCAAAATACTTTGTATTCGGTATCTATGGATGTTTCCGTAGGATCTTCTATGTAGGCAGCATTTCTAGATATTCGATTGAATTCAACTAACGACCCACCAAGGCACATGATCTTAGAATATATTGCAGCTTGGACAGGTGAAAGTCCTTCTGGTGCGTCCAAAAGATGTTTTGTGAATTGCTTCCCAATAGACCAATTGAAGAGAGGGGCAGCCTTTTTAATACTTCCTCCCTGGGCTAGGATAATGTAAAATATTAACCACTTGTATCTCACAGCTGAGAATGGCACAGTCCATTCGGACATTAAGAATTTGGGTGTTGGGTATATTTCGAATAAGTGCCTCACAAAATGGAGGAAAACATCTGAACCGATGGGTTTTACCCATGTCTTAGGACTTCTCACCCAGAATGGAGAAAGTAGTAAGCATAAAAGGAATGGACTGTCGTACAGGTTGTTATTGTATTGTTGATAGCGCTCTTCTTCAAACCCACCAAGATTAAGATTCTCAGGAATTTGTTGTTCAACCTCTTCGTTGTTTGCTAAATCAAATATTATCTGGAGATCATCTTTATCTTTAGATAAGGGTAGATCATTTGGATCAAACCACCCATCTATTAATCCCTTGATATGTTTTGCTAGATGACCTTCGATTTTTTGGGCTGCCCCAGGCATTCCCCCTTCTTGCATTTTATCCGGAATTATATCCTTAATCGGGTCACCATCACCCGATATTGGCCAACCAATCTTTTCGAATGCAGTTGTAAATTGATTATCCTGGTGAATTGCAGTCAGGTGTGCCCAAGTTTTGTAAATGGCATAATCAGTTGGAGAAGCGGGCTCATCGATATCCCAATAGTAATCACCGTAATAATTATCACGTTCGTATTCCTCAGGAGATATCAGGTGATCATCAGAAACTTCTGCCCAGCGATTACGTCGGTATCGTTGAGTGTGTTCACCTGACCTAAGCGGCCGATGCCAATTTATTACTTTTTTCCCATCGGATTTCTGTTTCATAGCATTATCCTTGTCGTAAAGGCTCAATTTAATCTTACTGTGAAACAATAATAGCATTAGAAGTCTGGCAGGCTTTGATCAGCTGAGGTCTAACTCAGCTACCCTGCAAGACGGCCTCGAGTTTGCCCTTTCGGGTCACGATATTCCCGCCAGTCTGTCGCCAGATAATTGCGCACAGGAGTTACCTGCATTGCATCCCAAGCGAAACGCTCAATTGCTTGAGTCGCCCCTCGGTGTACGATTAAGTCCTGGGAGGCTCTTGAAACCTCCGTGACTTGAAATACCGATCCATGACTTATCTCATGATTAAACCATCCTTGTATCCTAGCGTTACCGCCAGTGCCTCTTTGGGCGATAGCGAAACCACTTGGCCTCGCTTGTCAGATGTATACATCTGATAGGAATACCCTACGTGTGCGCCTTGAATATTGCACATTTCCGTAGGACCAGAGATGAGTAGTTTTTCCTCAGCTTAAGGAACGCCTACTCTCTTCTAATGCTAATTATAATCTTCTGATTGTTATTCTTATTCCAGGAAATATGGGATATTGAAAACCCACCGGTGAGCTGGATGCTTACGGTAGATAATAGCAACTATCTGCGAATCAGTATCAAGATTAAATTCTAGGGACTATACCTCAGTACAACTCCATCATCGCATACACCCCATCCACTATTAGAATCAGTGAAGGTAATCTTATTTATTTGTGAGGAGCTTGGATTTAAATGTTCTGTCAAATTAGATCCATTCCAGTAAAGCATTTCATAATTTCCAGCAAACCAAATGTCATCTTGATTTAGAGCTTCAATACTACGTATGGGATTAAAATCAAATGTCTCAAAATATGAATAATCCCATACCGAACCATCCCAATGAGCTATTTCCCAATATCCGAACAACCCATCACCACCGATCCATATATTGGATGAAGTCGAGCCCCAAATTGAATACCCTGTTCCCTGTTCGTCTGATAATAAACTCCAAGATACACCATTATAATGATAACTCTCTGCATCATTCGTAATAGCCCACCCAGATGTTGAATTATTCATATTAATATCATTTATCCTATCACTGCCCATACTTAATGTTGTCCAACTTGTCCCATTGAAGAAGTAAATTTCACTATTTCCGGCAACCCAGATTGAATCAGAACTAACAAAATCCATATCATAGCATACTGATGTGGGGTATCCAGCTTCCTGGACCCAGAAACCTGATGTGTTATGCCAAACACCTCCTTCACCTGATATCCAGATATCATTGGTAGCGACTACACCGACACCACCCAATCGTTCTGTAGTTGGAGAATCCTGTTCTGATAACGATGATCCATCCCATTTATAGATTTTTCCTGAGTCACCCACTACATAAGCAAAATTATCATTCAGCGCACTTACACCGTATAAATCCACCGATACAGATGCAAACACTCCCCAGGTTCCGGGAGCATTCAATGTTGTAGCTGACACCGTATTACTTCCTGTTGTCTGTCCTATGGCATCCTCAACAAATATGCGATAGTAATAAGTTGTTTCATCGGCAAGGTCATCATCTATATGATCCAGAGTGTAACGATTTACAATTTGTGAAATAAGTGTGGAACTTTCAGATACACTTGCTTCGTCTGATCGATACAGATTATAAGCAAAGAAATCATCATCAGTGTTCATTTCCCAATCAAGTAGTATTGAACTGGTAGTTATCTCAGTTGCATCATTCATTATCACAGCAGAAGGTGGTAAATCTGCTCCAACACTCATATAAATCTCCGCATAACCAGTTCCACCATTTGAGCTGACAGTTACTGTTCCACTATAATCACCAGTTGATAATCCATCCCTTGTAATTGAAACATTCACAGTGCCATACCCTGATCCTGAAGATGGACTGGTCGTAATCCACTCCTGATTGTCTGAAACAGACCAGTCAAGATCGCCTGTACCGGCATTGGCAACGTTAAATGGCATAATCGATTCTGATGTCCCAAAATCAAGGTAACTAGGAGCAATCGAAAGTGATGGTTCATCAGGGATTACCATAGAGAGATTGATATTCTGATTACCTCCATCAGAAGTGATGGTTACGGTTCCAGTATAATCTCCTGGTGATAGCCCAAGTCGATCCACCGTAATCACTACTTCATCTGTCTCTGACTCAGTCGTACCGGAAACGGGCAAGCATGAGATCCAGGATTTATCGTTACTAATATTCCAACTTAACATTCCTGAACCGGTGTTCGTTATATAACACTTTTCCTCAAGAGAGTTTGAGCCGAAATCAACGCTTGCAGGATAGGCGGATAATTGGGGACTACTTGGATCTGGAATGGTCATCATCACATCCACAGTTTCACTATTTGAGTTGGATGTCATAGTGATTGTTTCAAAATAATTGCCATATGCTAACCCACTGCGATTCACAGTTACGGTTAAAACATCAGTTTCTGTAGAAGCAGAGCCCGATGTCGGAGTTACTGTTAGCCAACCGGCACTATAAACAGCGTTATAGGTGAGTTCACCAATACCGCCATTCGAAACTGTAAAAGTGAGATTATCGGTTGATGTACCGAAGCTCAAACTATTATTTGAGAGAATCAACACGGGGCCTTCAACATTCGTTGTGACCTGAATACTAGAACTACCACCATTGGACGTAATAGCGATTGTTTCTGTATAATCCCCGGCACTTAAGCCTGATCGATCAACAGATACTATCACAGATGACTGTTCATCAGCAATATTACCATTCGCAGGATTAACTGAGATCCAATCCGAATTTTCAACAACTGACCACTCTAGGGTTCCTTCTCCAGAATTGATAATAGTAAATGGTAATGAGCTTGAAGTGGATCCAAAGTCCAGGGTAGTTATTGAAACTGATAACTCAGGTGTAACTACCGTTAGTTGTAAATCGGCTGTAGCTGTCTCACCAGCTACTATATGAACCGTTGTTGTATTGATAGAATATCCTGTTTTGGCTGCTTGCAGAGTATAATCCCCAGGTTCAACCCCCTCGATCTTAAAGCTACCATTAGTATCAGTAATTTTAGATGAAGTAATTGGTTCAGTGGTAATTGTAACCCCAACAAGAGGTTGTGAGGTCGCTGCATCATATATAATCCCCTCTATTGAGCCGGTTGTTTTCGCCTCAGTTGGGGGTTCGCAAGTAATTAATATTGTTCCAATTAGTGTTGCACTAATTGCAAGAAGAGCCGTCCGTATTATTCGCATAATAACCCCTAGAAATAAAATTTAAGTGTGACTTGGGTTGAAGTGCCATCGTAGCAGGCTAATAGATCAGAATCTTTTACAGGGAGTGTTGATGCATATTTCTTTGCTCCAGGAGCCGTCAGTGCATCAAAGATATTGTACCCATATATACCACTGGTTAACAATCCAGAGAGTATCCCAATGGTGTATGAACGGTTTGACCAATCGTTATAAAAATTACGATTGTCAATATCCCGCTCAGTCTCAGCCTTTTGAGTGTAAGAATCGCTCATATAGAATGATACAAAGGTTGCTGCTCCTGCTGATGCAGTGCTGATCAGGAGTCTTGATCCCTTATGTCTTTCACCCTTGTAGCGCTGTCCCCAACCAGGAAGAAGTACTGATCTCCAGACTGGTGCAAATCCATAGCCTTGCATGATTATCGTATCTGGATTTAGTCCGGGTTTGGGAATCTTAAAAAGTACCCAATACTGGTACTCCAGTCCCTGACCAGTTTTAACTGATTGCCAGAACTCTTCCTCTTTTCTTAAACCGCGGATTGCTTTTGAAGTACCAGTTCGAATTACCTCGCGAATGAAATCGTCACTTATTTCAAATTCAGGAATTCCGGACGTTGTTTGTATTGTCTCAGAGGTTTCCGTTGTTGACTCAATACTGACATTGAATGTCCCTTCTTCAACAAGTTGTTGTAGAATACTACTCACTGCATTTTCCTGAGCGTGTTGCAATGATGTATTGCTACTACCCATTCCTGAATAGTAACGGAAGACTTGACCCTTTGGAGCTTCATTTACCCATTCTGGTTTTTTGTCCGCAGACGAATCAACAATCTTCCACTGGCTGTAGCCAGTAATAGTGGCAAGTATTAGTAACAGTGATAGAAAAGATGGTATCTTTGACATTGTAACCTCTAGCATAAAATTAAACTTGAGGTCGGCAGAGAGATGCCCCTAAGACCATCAAGTGTAATTCGCTAAAACAACAGATTGACTTTTACTCCGTAGAGTGATCTCAGGGAACAAAGATTGTCCACTGATTTCTACGGAGCCTAGACTGAGGTTAGCCTAGATTTTCTGTTGCTTTAGCGGGCAGAAATTACCTGTCAGTATAGATTTAGGCAAGATTATTGTTTTCTAGCCAGTTTCAAGGGATTGATAATGAATCAAGTACTGGAATTGAGGATATTATTGCTAGTCAGTTTTTTTAAGCACAATTTTATGTGGGAGACAACTCCAGTTTCTGATCAATAAAATCATGATGCCCTATACTTTAATTCGAAAATTGATCGCTAATATGTGTGTAAACATTTCCATTGTGTGGCAGGATTGGAGCATTATTTTTCGATTATTCGCAATGACACGGTATTCAACATAGAGAGCAGTTAGATCCTGCTATTTTAGAATTCATAATTCCTAGGGAGGTAGATATTATGCCAAGACGAGAACAAGCTGTCACAATAATCAATTCATATACAGGTTTGGCAACTGCTTCAGCAGTTATTCCTGTCCCCGTGGCTGATGTTGTAGCTATCACCGGATTGCAAGTTACCATGATCATCCACCTGGGGAATGCATACGGTAAAACGATTAGTCGCCATACGGCAAGAAGCTTTGTGTTGGCAGCATTGGCAGGCAGCGCAGGAATGTTTCTATTTTCACTCATTAAAACGATTCCTGGAGTAGGATCAATTATTGGTGGTGTATCGCAAATGGCAATTGCGGGAACGATTACATATTCTTTAGGTTTAGCAGTGAAATATATGTTAGATCATGATAAAGATCTTAATAAAGATGAGTTTGGTGACGCAATTAGTAAATTGGATCCTGAAGAGTTGAAAAAAAAGAAGGAAGAATTGAAACAAAAACTCATTAAAACAAAAGCTGCCCAAAAAGCTATCAGATTTCGAGCTGAGCCTGAAAAATTTACAGATAATATGATTTTTCGATTCAATCTGTCACAATACAGTGATGCTACATTACGGATTCGCAATTTAGGTTTGGATCCAATATTCGAATCACAGATTGAAAAGAGCCGAACTAAATTTACGTACGATCCACAAAATTTAATTACCGGGAAATATTTCGCGTACCTTGAATGTGAGGATCTCATTCCAATCCAACTTGAAATTGAAAAGGTGTAAACATGTGCATGGATATTGTTTCAGTCAAAGATGACATGGCTTACTGTATGACATGCCAGGATTATTATTATATAAAGGACCTTTTGAACAACATATATACTAGACCAGTCTCACAACTGTCAAAACTAGATGATTCAATAGAAGATGAGGAGCCTAAATCTGATCATAACTCAGGGTTAGAAGATGACGCAAATGAGTTTTTAGATCTTACTGATGGAGTTTAACAATCATCATCAAAAAAATACCGGCTCACTGATTATTGAGCTTTGGATTTAGTCCCTGTTTTTTATTTAATTGGAATTATTTCTGAAAATATTTGAAAGCTTACATCAATCTTAATTTCCATTTATTGGTGATGGAATACTCACCTCGAGGTGGTTTTTATCAAGATTATTGTTTTCTAGCCAGTTTAGGATGAAAAATGCCCTAACAGGATGGACGAGGAAGCGATGATTTAAATTTCAGGTGTTTGGGTATGGCTGCTAAACTAATTTTAGATTGAGTAAATGATGCTTTAAGTGACTGTATATATTATTAGTTAGAGTGAAGATATCGCTTGACAAATGCTCAAAAGTGCAGTATACTATATTATAGGGAAGAACGTAAAACTTCCCTCACCGAACGAAATAGAAACCCCTCGAAACCAAAGACGACGAAACAGCCCCAGGGCTAAATTTTTAATATACGCGCCGGGACGTTTTTTCCCGGACTTACCATCCCGCTAGGGGTGGCGTTACAACCTGAGGCATCTAATGCAACAACAACAAATACAAACCACAGAGTTCTTTCTGGCAGCTTTTCTACATTCAGAAGGAATAACTCTCACGGGACATTCCCGTGATCAAAAAAGATCCACCTTCGCCTTCTCTGGTGAGGGTGTCAATGATCTTGCACTATCATTTTACAATCAAACTGCACAAACGAATGTGGCGACTTTCGCTGCATCAATCCGTCAGCTGAAAAGCATCATGTACGGAACAACAACTCTACAACCTGACAACGAATATGAAAGACTTTCAAGCACTACGGTCTGACGTCTTTGATGCAGTTGTTACCAGGGTCGATACATACGCACTTCAACAATTAAACGGATCTTATCATAGGCAGGATTCTGATCTAACCTTAAAAATTTACCAGGATGATTCCAACACAGTGGGAGCATATCTCATTGGGACTAATGGACAGGTTAAATCTGGTGTAATAGATATTGATATTAATAAGGATGCTCTTCTCCGTTACCCCCGCGAGGAGTTTGATCCTCTGCTCAAGCAGCAAACCCTTCAAATCCAATCGGTTCTAGAATCGCACAGTATTTCCTCTGTGATAGAGGACAGCGGTAATAAGGGCTATCATTTATGGCTATTTATGGAGGGATCTGTCTCGGCTGGAGATATGCTTTATACGCTTCAATCGCTGCAGAATGAATTCACTCTGGTGGATGAACGTCTTCATTGGGAATTATTTCCAAAACAGGGTGGATTGGAGCGAGCACCTTTCGGTAATCTAATCAAGCTTCCCTTTCAATATCATCGTGTGAGTGAAAAACGGTGCATGTTCGTGGATAGTAAGTTTGAAGTTTATTATCCTGACACTCTTCCACTTAATGATGTTTCAATTATTCGTTCAGCTCCCAAGACAACAGCAGTTAATGGGCTCCATGCAGGCAAATCAATAAAAAGTGATCTAAAACCATTCAATATGGAGCTCATGTTCGAAAAGTGTCAGGTGTTGCGCCGCACTTCCGAGGTAAAAGGGCCTGGCATATTGGAGGGAACGGCAGGTCATAGGGAAAGGCTCTTCCTGGCATCCCAGATGGTACCTTTTGGTGAAACGGGTCGCGCAAGAGTCCATGAGATCCTTGCAATGGTTGATGACTATGACGAGAATATCACAAATTATCAATTAGACAGCGTTACTGTCCCACCCCAGACCTGCGAGATCATGTGTGGGAGTCAAAAATGTGCAAATATCAGTAAGGCTGAAGGAAAATCACCTATCAAGTTTGGTTATATGGATGATCTCTTCGTTTTCCTGGAGAAACAGACTAGCTCCTTTGCTTATCTGGATCGCAGGGACGAACATCTCTACTTCGTGGATTCTGAAAAGAAGCTGGATATCATACTGGCTGATGCCGAACAGAAGCCAGCCAAGAAATCAGTTTTGAAAGTGATCTTTGATCCCTCGCAGGATCTAACGGTTGATAAAAAGGCTAAAACCATCAATCTCTTCAGACCAACTGACTATATGGTGGGTGGGAAAACTATGAGGGTCATTGATTTGGCTGTTGATACTCCTTGTATTAACAATTTACTTTCAAATCTGATCCCAGTTAATGCAGAGAGAGACCGTTTCCTAAATTGGTTAGCCGGTATCATGCAGACAAAGGCCAAGCAATTGACAGCCTGGGTATTCATGGGTCAACCTGGAGCTGGTAAGAATGTGCTTCTAGACCATGTCTTGAAACCCTTGTTTGGTGAGAAACAGGCTATCAAGGTTGAAGATGAGCAACTGAAGAACCCGTTTAATGGGTGGCTACAGAATGCCATCCTGATTGCATTCAATGAAGTGGCTCATGACAATCGTACCCGCAATTCAATCAATAGTAAGGTTAAAGCGATCATCACTGATAACGATATCATGATAAATGAGAAGAATGTGAAAGTCTTTACCATCGATAATCATGCAAATGCGCTCTTCTTTAGTAATAATGAAATACCCGTGTTGATCGAGGAGAATGATAGACGTTTTAATGTGGTCAGGACTGGCGGGAATATGCGTAAGCAGGGCTGGTTTTCAGATCCTGAGCAGTTCTTTGCTGAGATGAAAACAGAGCTAGGTACGTTTGCAGAATATCTCATCAATTATAATTATGATCCTATCCTGGCTAAAACGGTGATCAGTAATGGTGTCAAAGAAGCTCTCGTTGATATAGGTATGACGAGATATGCTGAATTTAGTTCACACTTGAAACGCAATGACGTGGACTGGTTTGTAGAGAATATGGATAGCGCATTTCCTGCCAGCAATATCAAAACACTGGGTCTAAATGGATCAATTGCGAAAGATAGTGCACTCTTGGCGTTTAGAGAGATCTACCAGGATGACAGAGTAACTAAGTCCAAATTGACCAAGGAGTTAAAACTTCATGGAATCCGTCCCGGTGAGATTAATGGCAAGAAAGTATATCGCTGGGACTAAAAGCGACTTTGGTGCGACTTACATGCGACTTTTAAATCGACTCTATCCCTTACTGGGTAAGGCTTTAGGCGACTTATCGACTTTTCAGTCTCTTTGGGTTAAAAATAATAATATATACACCCCACTCCTGTCAGCTCCTAGTTGGTTTAAAAAGTCGAAAAGTCGGATGAACCCTTATATAGCTTCATTTAGAGGCTTTTAAAAGTCGCACCTAACCCGCATGAAAGTCGGGTTTCAAATAAATAAGTGAGGAGGAATCACAATGAAATATTTTACACCAAAACACACGGTAGGCTCTCCCTACCAGGACTCACCGGGACCAATTCCTGGCGATAAAGAGAAACTGATTAAACAACTCGAAGACTATAAGAAAATGAAAAAAGACAAACTGGGGAGGATATTCTCTCCTTTAACCAGACCTCAAGAGCAGGCTCTGGCAGAATTAACCAAAAATAATAATCATGTATATAGTACAAAATTGTAGCCCAGGACAAATTATAAATCTGGACCACGTAGCCAGTATAAACTGGGACAAAGGATTATCAGTAGAATTTATAATGGTCAACGGCCAAACACTTACCTGGCAATACGGTAATGTAGACTACCAGATGGAAGATCTGGAAGCAGTCACCAGACTGCTGTATGATACTGATATTCTTGTTTCAGTTGAGCTGGACCAGGAATAGATCATGGTACTAGTAAGATACCAATGCTGCATATGTGGCGAAAATATTGACAAGGATTCACAGTTTGATCCTTGTGGTGTGTCCATCTTTTCAAACCTCGATAAGGACGAAAATGATCAGCTCGAAGCTATGTTCTTCTGTCATTACGACTGCTTTCGTGGTTCGATGGATTTAGGCGTCCGTATGCACTTGAATCTTGAAGATCAAGAGTAGTCATCTGGGGCGGATTTAACGGTCCGCCCTTTTTGCAAAGTAGACAAGTAAAAACAAAGCCGTAGTGAACTATTGCTGTAAACCACCGCGACTTACTAGAGTTCACTGGTGTCCACCATTTTTTTGTAAAATTTGCATTAATGAGATTGATAGTGAACTATTAAACAATAGTTGGTGCTGTGTAGGGGATTAATGTGATTTAGAACAGAGACAAGCGTTGGTTTCTGCTATAATGCTTCTTGATATGAGAATATGTTAAGATACCTTACAATTGGAAAACCTCATTGGGGCATAGAAGAGCAAGTAGAAACGGTTTCTTAAAGGAGTGGAGTATGACTATTAAGTTTACCCGTATCTGGTATAAAAGAACTTCTACAAATTGTAGTAAGTTTCTTTTCGCTCTTACCTTTTTCTTACATTCCATTGCTAACGCCACTCCAACTGAAACAGCTTTTGATTCAATCCCTGGAATGATTATAGAATTACAGAATAAGTACCCGTATAAGGTCACTGCAATTTCTGAAGAAAGTGGCGATTTGGTCCTATTGCAGAAATATAATGATACTCAGGATATTATTACATATTTCGATTCAGATGGCGTAGAAGAATGGCAGAAGATTGTTAAATATGTAAAAGAACCTCGAATCGATATTGCAAAAGATGGATCATATTTCATGTTAAAGTCACCTGGTAAATATATAGTATTTGATTCAACGGGCACTGAGATCCATACTTTTAACAAGTATTGGGCTGGTTATCAGCTATCTCCGACTGGAGATTTTGTTATTGAACATGTTACAGAAAAAATGGACCAACTACAATACTACACGCGTGAGGGCGTTCTTATTGTACCTGATGTACCTACATCCATAAAGGACAGGCGATCAGTTTACACGTTTACAGCTACTGGCAATATTGTTGGATTTATACCACCAGGTCGCAAAACGCTGGGGGGTATCTACCTCTATAATCCACATCGCAACAATTTCCTATGGTACTTGGAGACTCTAATTCCAGATGGTCTCTACCATGGATTCCCCAATCAAAATGTTTCTGTTGGTAGTCATAATATTGCGATGTTAATCCAAAATAGAAAAAGCTCCCAAGTGTCGATACTGGATATAAATACTAAGGAAATCAAAATCATTCAACTATCCGCATTAAAGAAAAATGCTGGTATCAGAGAGCAACCAACCTTTAGTAAAATAATGTATGATGAGTGGTCAGAGTTACTCACACTTGCCTATAGGCAATCTTTAGTTATATATAATATCAGAAGTGAAGAAATGGTGGTGAACATAGAAGGACATGGATATATGACTTGGCGAAAACAGCATTATCTAAATGAAAACTTAGTTCTGTTCTCTAGCCCTTTGCCTCGGGATAATCATCGTATAGAGTTAATAAATATCGATAAAAAAACATTCAGCATCTTTCAGGGAAATCATTTATCCAGCGCTGGTCAATTCTCAGCCATGTACTTAAAAAACAAAAATCAGATTAAGGTATACAGCCGCTAAGAAACTTCTTTACCCTGACTCCACGAACTCCAGACCATTCATTAGATAAGCATCGCTTTCATCAATCCAAACTTCAATAGTTCTACCCGTAGCACAAATTTCACATGCTGCACAGTGCCCCAGTGAATCTCTTAAGGCTTCTATCCTATTGACAGTGATTCCCTCAATTTCGAGGTAAGCTCTCACTATTTCACTCCAGGTTTCATCATCACTGGAGCTCCCCCATAAGTATTCCACACATTGCATCTCCCTAAATACATAGAGTACTTCAGTGTCTTCTGTTTCATCTGTGTATTCAGTGTCTTCATTGAACAGATCACATCCAACCAACACGGTGATAAACAAAGCCAATAATAATTTCATAATGCCCCCATTAAATCGATCTTCCGGATTTACGATATGGGACCCTATCCCCGTCATATATAATGTATGTGGTACCCTGACCGACCACAAAGGTTCCTTTTCGTTTCTGGGACAGAATCGCTTTTGCTAAAATTTTTTATATTTTTTTTGAGGAAGTTACTATACCAAATTCAACATTTAGGGTGATTATTTGGACTGCATTACAGGTGGCTTTACACGTCGCTCGTAAAATAGTGTAAATCTCTAGCTTAATTGTATATTTAAGCATGGGGGCATCTCTCAAAGCAACAATCATAGCAGTCGTACTTACTCTGATAGTCCAGGTGGCTATCGCTGATGATCTCAAAGGAAAGATTAGTGGCTCTATCACAGATGGAGATACCGGCGAACCAATTATTGGGGCAAATGTGATTGCTACTGGAACTAATTTTGGCGCAGCAACAGATCTAGAAGGTGAATACTCTATTGTAAATCTTGATCCGGGTATTTATAGCCTCACTGTGAGTATGATTGGGTATGCCAGAACAGATATCCATGATGTAAAAGTACTCCCCGGTGTTGAGACCCCCGTTAACGCCGTGTTACCAGTTGAGATATTAAGAAGTGGTGGTGGTGATGTTGTTCAGGCTCATAGCATTTCATCACTTCCCTCTCATCTGCCATCCCGTGTTGATTCAGTGTATATGATTGCCGATACGGCAAATAGAGGCAAATACACTGTTCCAATTTATGTGGTAAATGCTACTGAAACAGCCTGGAGAATACCTACCGTTGATTGGACTGCCTGGATTACACCTGTTGTGAGTAAAGGAGGAGAGACCTTTGAGTACATCGCAAATAGGAGTGCTTTCTGTGGAAATTCTGCATTTGGGAGTACAATTCCTAAGAATAGCTATGAGATATACAAGCAACCGTACAGAAGTCAGACATCTGTTACCGATTCAATTCATTATACCGTTCGGCTAACCGAGCCTATCAGAAATCACCAAGAAGGTAAGTTTCTCCATATTACATCATCCCAATATCCTGGAACGATTTCTGATCATGATATAAACGATACATGGTGGGGCAGAGATCATATAGCTAGTCTAACTCAGCAGGAGTTGTGGGATCTGCTTCATGATAGAGTCAGCATACCATCGAAATACGAACTTAAAGCAAAATTAGGTGCTATTAGACGAATAAGTCTTTACCGCGATCTGCGTTGGTTACGGGGTTTTGATAAGTTGAAGTATAGGTATTACATTTATAGATACGGTGATCAACTAGCAAGGAAACTGTATCTACGTGCCGTTGAAGCAAAAATCAAATTGTACTATATGAAGCGGATTGAAAAGGAACTTGACCTGAAGAATTTCCCCTTAAAAGATCAGCATGCTTATGACTACCAAATGGTCAGGTTAATGAAAGATCAACTTATAAATGAGAACCGTCAGGCTAGTAGCTATAATCAACAAGCAGAGCTACTTCGTGCTCAAGGCTTGACAAGTAAAAACGAATATTTGCGAGCTTCTGCTGTTGGAGCGATTCTTCAACCTTCTGATGAATATGACCGATATGAGCTACTATATGATTTACTAAAATCTGATTCCTCCATCCATGTCAAAACCCAGGCCTTGAAGACAATAGCAAACAGGCAAGTAGTTCCAACAGGTGATACATTAAGAAACCTGCTGGCCGAGGTTGCCACTTTCAATAATCCAGAGCTGCGAGCCGCTGGCTATTACCTTCTTCCACAGAAAAGTGATAGTGTTATGCAAAGGTTTGTGGAATCTTATGTGATTAAGCAGATCGAGGTAGAAATAGAAAGGAATATCCCTCTACTAATATTCAACCTTTCCACTCTAGATTCTCTCAGCGAAAAATCTATTCAGCTTCTAAACGATTATGCTACTGTAAGAGATGTTAATACGCGTAGGTATGTTGCGAACACGGTAGTGAAGCACCTAGAAAAGCTCTTTGATAGGGATTTGGAACAACACTCATCATCCGGAAACTTAATAATTATTCTGGGAAGATTGAGTTTAGATGATGAATTAAGGGTCCAACAAGGTGCTCTTCGTGTTCATCGTTTTGGATTACATGATGATAGGATCATGAACATCCTTTTAATGGCTCAGGATGATATGAAGTCTGATTTTCCCGATAACATCTCCAAAAAAATTCAAAAGTTTAAAATCAGGTATTCTAAGTAGGGTTAAAAAGAGAATGCATAAGCACTCTCTTCTTTACGGGTCCATCTGTTGTTTCGCGAACTAATTGCGATCTCCATCATCATCAAAATCACTCGGAGTGATCCGATCAGTCAGTGCTTCCAATTCAGTTCTAGCAGTTTTGGCAATGATCAGTATCTCTTTTGTGGCGATACCCGACATCCCAAGCCTTACTTCTGCCCACCGGTAACCATTCTTCTTAACATCTTCAAGTTCAAAGGTGGTGTTCACAGCCACAGCTGGTAGGTTTGATCGTTGTAACTTCTTCTTGTGACCATTCCAGTGCTTAATACTGGTCGGTGATAGATTCATGATGAGAGGTTTAATCTCACCATTCAACTCAGCCAGAATGAGCAAACGGACCTTCGGTTTACAGGCTCCACCGATTACTGCATGTTCACAATGGTTACATGATTCTGATATAGGATCACTTCCAACCGGCCTACCATCGATCCCTGAACAAGCAGGAACTTCCTCACCTTCTTTCCAGAAAGCCCTGATAGATTGCTCTGCGAATACTACTGCAGTGAGCTTGTTACCTGGTATCTCAATTTCCTGAGAATCATCACTTAAGTAACTTTCTCCGGTATGGATATACATACGGTGCTTCCCGTTGTCTTTGTGCTCTACTCGTACACGCGGGAGTTCAAAGCCCGAGGTTTCAGTATGCAGATCATCAAGCTCTTCGCTTAAATCCCAGCCAGCTTCACTTAAAGCCTGTTTAACGGCATCGGTTTCTATTAATTGATTTTCCATTCTATTCCTTTCTGGCTATTCAGCCATTTCTAATTCATTAAGAAGTTCATGAGCTTGCTCAGCATCCTTTTCAGGCACTTTATCATTCCGACTTACACAGTGCATAGCATAGGTACAAAACGAACAACTCGCTGTATTTGGGTAGTACCAGGGCTTTACCATTGCTGATAGCTGTGCCCTAATCTCATGTCTGAAAGCACGCAAGTCTTGGAGACTCTTAGATGTCATTATGAAAGGGTCACCCTTCTCATCACCGATCTCTTTGCCAGGAACTTTCCGCTTGTAGACTTCGTGCGCTCGAAGGAAGTATATACCTGCTCGTGAAACCAGTAGATTAGGTCTAATCCACATATTATCAACAAGCAGCTCTCCGAACTTTAATGCGTATGAGTACAGCGTAAGCTGCAGATCATTGGGGATAGCATACTGATTGGGTCTCATCTTACTTGACTTGAAATCTATCAGAGAAATCGTCCCATCAACATTCTTACGCACCTGATCTATGGTCCCTGTAAACAAGTATCCAAGGATTTTCACTCTAAATTGAACTTCTGAGAACAACACGACAGCATCTTTGTTGTATTCCTTGCTGCGATAGTTCTCAAGAATCTCAACACCGTTAGCCTTTAGAGCTTCAATTTCCTTCGCCATATCACGCTTCCAACGAACAGGAATATGTTCCTCATCTGAGGCGTACAGATAGTAATTAAGCGCCTTAGTATAGAGAGCTCGGAGGTCTCCCTTCCATTCGCCGGAGTGAAGCCAGCTTAACACCAGATGCAAGGCACTTCCATGAACTGTGCCTGGATATCTGAAAGCTGGTTCCAACTTATCAATGTGCCTATATTTGTACATGAGCGGGCAGCTAAGCCAGGTCTTCAAAGTGCTCTGACGAAGTTCGATGGTATTCAGAATCTCTTGCTTGGTCATGATTCATCCTTTTTTCGCCCTTCAAAGAGCTTTGACAGTATCGCATACAGTATGTATAACGAGTTTTCGATTAGTGTTTTGATACGCTCAAAGTTTCTCATATTGTTTCTCCTTTCTAATTTTGCATGAGACAATCATGAAGAGCCAGGTGACGTTCCATGATGGATTGTGGTGGTGCAGTCTTTAGACTTTCTGTGCAAGCATTGTAGAAAGACCACAAATTGCGGTCTTCAAAAGCATCGTGAGTAGGTTTTAACCACTCCTTTTTCACAACAGGGATCTGTCTTGGAGTAATAATCCCACGACCATAGATCAACCCTAGCATCCGATAAGCTTCATCATCAGACATTGGGATCTGTTGCATGATACTTACATCTTGTTTGATCTGATTAAAGTTGGCTCTTGATTTGAAAATTGCAGATAGTGCAAGGGTTTCAATATCTGATACCACCTTTGATGTGTGTTTTCGTAAGATTTTTAGATCCCCACTTAGCATCAAATTATCACAAACGAAGACACTCGATCCCGTTACTATCCCAATCGACATACTACGATCATAGCTGTTTCTGAATCCGATTGATAATCCTAAATCAGCATGTCCATTTTTAAAGGTATGCAAACCGAACATCTTTTGCCCATCTCTGGCTAGTCCAAGCTGTGTATTTACGAGTTCATTTTCTGGTAGCATATCTGACGCCATGGAACTTAGCATGTTAGCGAGATCTGCATGTGCTACCGGTTTGTACGTTCTTGTTTCTTTTGGAAGTGGAATTGAAGCTAACTCATCCAGAGTAGCTGATTCCGCTCCGCAATGGAGTAGTAAACCCATATTTCACCTCATTTTTTGATTGTTGATTAAGGGGCAGGAAGCCTGCCTCTAGTCTTCTTATTCCACAAAAATCGGGAATAAGAACCATAGAAAGGAGATCCTAACTATGGAATCAAAACTGAGTGACATTCCTGATAACATCATCAGGGAGGAGTTTGTAAATAGGTTTCAACTAAAGAGCGGAGACTTGATTAAGAACGCTACTTCAGCAGCGAATCACTTAAGAGCCTTCCTCTCTGATCAGCCAAGAGACGTGGAACACTTTGTAGTGATATTTATGAATAATCAGAATAAGGTGATCACTACGGAGATTGTGGCTTCAGGTACGATTAATAGTTCTGCAGTATACCCGAGACAGATTGCAATTAAGGCATTGGAAAAGGAAGCCACTAATATCATCCTGGCTCATAATCATCCAAGTGGTGAGACCATGCCAAGCAGTTCTGACAGAGCAGTTACAAGTAAATTAAAAACGGCTTTAGGCTCGCTTGATATCGAAATCCTGGACCACATCATTATAGGTGAAGATCATTATAGCTTTGCAGATGCAGGTGTCTTATGAACAGCCAATGGATCATGAGTTTTGAGAAGTTGATGACTGAAGGGCAAGTCAAAGGACTTCACGCTGTGTTGGAATCGGCTGCTATAGTAGCAAAATTAAAAGCGAGACAGGGACCTGTACGTGATCAATGTATCATTGAGCTTGCTTTAGGAACTGGTCTAAGAGTGAGTGAGATTAGTCAATTGAAACTGGAAGACATCGATCTCAAGCGTGGAGGGAACTCTCTGATTGTACGACACGGGAAAGGTGATAAGCAGCGCCTTGTCAAGTTCAGCTCAAAGCTAAAGAACTTGATCCTAGAATACATCGAGTATCGGACCAATGACTCAGAGTACATCTTTCCATCTGAGCGTCAGGACTTCATGAGTTCAAATGGGATACAGAAAGTGTTCAAAAAGTGGTCGAAGAAAGCTGGATTGCCCGCACGTTACAGTATTCATTCCTGTCGACACTATTATGCAACAGCACTCTTGAAAGTCTCAAAGAACTTGAGGCTGGTACAAATGCAATGTGGCCACTCATCACCTCAGACAACCACGGTATACGCTCAGGTCCTAGATTCTGAGATTGATGAAGCTGTTGAGAAACTAGTGTGATTAACTGAAAGGGATCAAATCTGATCCTTTTCTTTAACTATACTCGAATTGGCTAGATTTCTATGTGGATTGGATAGATTACCATGCATATCTTGGAAGAACTGGATAGATAATCAAAGAAATGTGCCCAATTAGCTAATGTTTGAGTCCAAATCATCATACAATAACCCTTTGGCAGATCGGATTGCTCATTCTGCCAACCTTCTAGAATCATTTGCCACCGAAATGATTCAAAAGAAGCAACCACGTCTCGTAAAAATTGGAAAAGGTCTGCTTCGCACCATATTCCCCATGATAAATTTTGTGGAAGAAATGGGCGATTTATTAAGACATAAAGGGATCCACACCGGCGGTAGTCCTGAAGAACAAGCTAGCCATTTGCTTCTAAGTTTGATTGAAGATGTCCATCAATTTTCAACAGAGTATCATTCAGAGCAGCTTAACACAAATGATAAGCTGCCAACTTTATATGAGGAACCAATTGATAGAGTGGATTTGATTAATGCTGTTGAACAATCTGTAAAAGTGACTGATCTTTTGAATGATGTTATTAAAGACCCTAACTTGGCGGAAATTTTTAAAATAGTCGTTCCTGAAGATTTTGAATGTGAATCAACAGAAGAACTTGAGAGGCTCAAAGCGTTTATTAGCTCATTTCAGACTAATATTAAAAAAAGAGTAAACGAAGATATTCCAGAGTTCATGTTTCAACTTATGGGTGAATATTGGGAGATCAGATTTGGGGATAACATCATCCGCTTAAAGGATTCTAAAGGTTTAAAATACATCAACTCATTGCTCAAAAATCCACACCAGCCAATAAGAGCTGATAGCTTAACAGCACCTCACGTTGCTGCGAGCAAAGTACGCGATGGAAACTTTTCTAACGAGGTATCAGAGAAAGCCTCACCTGCCTATACTTATACTCCTGACAAGACCTACACTGAAATGACAAATAAGATTCTCGAAATAGAGTATATACTTCAAGAGTTAATTCCGGGAGGTGATAAGTACTTGTTAGCTGAAAAACACCTAAAGGTGAAAAGAAAAGAGCGAAGTAGATACTTCAATCGCTCCGGTCAGGAAAGACCTCATGATTTGGGCGAACAAGCTCGTCAATCTGTTTCAACCGCAATTTCAAATGCCAAGAAGAAAATAAACAAGGGTCTCCCAGAGCTAAATATTCACCTTACTAATTTTCTCCATACTGGATTCGAATGCGTCTATGAACCACCACCAGATAATTTAAAAAGCTGGCACTTCTAAGCCTTACTCAAGAAAACACTTCGACATCATAGCCCACCTTTCCCAGGTGGGTTTTTTTATTTCAAAATTGCGACACAAAAAATCACACGCGTGATGGGGTTCCTCACGCCTGCGCTGTGTTCGTCCGAAAGCAAGATGACTTCTCGAGACGAGCGCAAACCAAAAGCGCAGGAGAGATCTCATGGAACTCTGTCAAACATGCCCCAAGAAAGCTTCCAAAAACTGTCACCAGATTTGCCCAAAGATTCAAGGTTACCTCAAAGGTGTTCGAAACTACAAAACTACTTATGTAAATAAAGAAGTTGGTCTCAATGTAGTTCATACCAATCAGGTTCATGAAAGTCTCGCTGAGTATGGTGATACCAGTGGATCTTTCACCGAGAAGTTTGGTCACTTACTCCCCACAATTGAAAGAATCGTTCTTGATCATGGTACTGATCGCCAGAAGGAAGTCTACTCATTAATGATTCATGAGAAGATGTCCTTTCACTACATCGCAGAACAACTCCACATGAAAGTTCAGTCAGTCCACGAGGTGATCTACGGCCACCGTGGTCAAGGAGGTCTGGTCAGGAAAATCCGCAAGCATCTGGCAAAACTACCTGATACCGATTGTTTTAGTAAAATCAGTTTTTTTAACGGTCTCACTCCATTGGTGAGTGAGCAAACAAAAAGGAGATCATTATGAATGATCAACTGAACACAAACGCTGGTAGCAATCAAGCTACTGGAAACGATGACGCAAGTCATGAAGGAGTTAGCATGGAAACACAGACCCCCAAAACCCGTGGTCCTTACGATGGCAGTTATGCTCATGGCGTCACTGCAGATTCTGAGCACGTTCAAACGATCACCGCATATAAGAATGCGGAAGATCGTCTCAACAAACGCCGTCTGTATCTCATCGGACAGTATGAAGAGATTCGTACTTCCTATGATGCAACAGCTGATGTTGGCGAACGTGCAAAGCTTCTCAAAAGGAAGTCCACCATGGAGTCCCAAATCAAAGCAGTTAACAAGATTCGTGAGACTCTTTCCTCTATTGAGGGAGAGATCGAAGCAACTGAGCGCGCGGCTCAGGCTTCGGTCGAGTTCATGGATTTTGATGCTGCTTAGGTAAACCAACCTGGGGCATCTCTTCGGAGGTGCCCCTTTTCTGGAATAAGAATGATAACAATAACAATGAGGACATTATTATGAATTTCAACAAACCCACACTTTCAGATTTGACTCTCTTTGATCATGAAGAGGAAGGATTTAGTGTTGATCAAGTTATCGATTTATTCCCTAATACTATCTCAACCCATTTTGAAGTCACTTGTCAAAAAGAAGCAAACCTGCTCTATGGCTTAATTACTTATGATCCTTTCCTGGTGCCTGAACATGTTCTGAATCCTTTGTCGGATTTCCGCCCCCGGAGTGGAAAGTCAATTTCAGCCAGTGTGCTGGCTGATGAAGATGTACCGTTAGAGAGCACGCCTGACTACTTCTTATTTCATTTTCCAGAACAAACAGCAGAACTCTTACTATCTCAATTAACCTCAAAAAAATAATCCAACAAAGAATAGGATATTAATCATGGAACAGATGTACAGCCTAAAAACAGCAGCCAGTCTGCTGGATGTATCCGTGAAAACGGTACGTCGGCTGTTACATCGCCATAGCATTCCGACCTACACAGTAGGGACAAGAATCAGGATCAAGAAATCAGATTTAGATAAAATCATCATCAAAAACCTGTCAATAACTGACATCCAATTACCAGTATAAAGGAGGTAATATGACGAAGATAATTCCCATCCAAACCTCCCGAGGTTCAGGATATCGAATTGATTATACAGATTCAAATGGGCGCCGTCGCAGAATCAAAGTGTACACCGATAGAGAAACTGCCAAAAGGATGGCTGCTGAAGTCGATTTCAAGAAGACAAGGATTAAAGCAGGTTTAGAAACTCGACCGATAGAAAACATCACATTGAAGCAAGCAATAGATTATGTGAAAGAACACTCACACAACAAGCCAAAGACAATTGAACGTGAACTCATTGTACTCAATTCACTTCTATTCTTCCTAGGTGGAACGAGAGTTCGTCATATATCAACGCGGGATTTGTCCAATTACCTCGACTATAGGTTAAAGGATTGCAAACTAAGTCCACAAACAGTTGGTTTAGAGTTCCGAACTCTCCGAGCATTCTTCAATGTGCTTATTACACACCAATTTATTGAAAGGAATCCGATTAAGGGACTTAACCCACCGCCAAAACCACCTATATCCATTAGGTTTCTAACGGTTGACGAAATTAACAAACTATTAACCACGATTCAGGATGCAGGTGATCAAGATTATCTAGATCTGGTACAGATTTACTTGCATACAGGAACTCGTCGAGAAGAGATTCTTGCGGATAGATTCACCTGGAACAATGTAGACTTTGTTGGAAAGAGGCTTAAGATTGTTGGTAAAAAAGACAAGGTAAGATTCGTCCCTATGGATGACATTGTGTTTGAAATCCTAAAAAGACGATCAGAAATGAAGAACCTCCCCGTCCCATTCCCGCTGACCTACTCATACACCCTGAAGAAGGTTAAAAAGTATTATGAGAAAGCCAAGATCAAGAATGCTAACATACACACCTTCCGCCGTACTTTTGGATCTTTACTTGTGCAACAAGGAGTGAGCATCTTTACCGTGTCCAAACTACTTGGTCACAGTTCAGTAACTGTAACGGAGACGCACTATGCACATCTTGTGGATGCAACGTTACGCGATGGAGTGAAAGTTCTTGATTCGATACTGTGATCTAACACCTTCCCCTGCAATAGAAAACGCCCGCATGTTGTGGGCGTTTTTTTTGCCCCAGGCATCTCAGTACCCTATATCCCTATCCGTGACCCTCAAAGTCTACAACTCAATGTTTTCTATCCAGTTGATATATCCAATCAGGGTCTAAACTGTGCCACAACTGTGCCATATCTATGCCCCATGATGTCCCAATTTGTCCCATTGGATAGAAAACTATAGACTGTGCACCAAAACAAAAATCCCTCGTAACTCTATGAATTACAAGGGGTTTAGATGGTGGGCCCACAGGGACTCGAACCCCGAACCGACGGATTATGAGTCCGATTTAAACTTAATAATAATAAATAGATACGCA
>JABMQQ010000175.1 GCA_013202495.1 Fidelibacterota bacterium
ATGAGTAGCGCAGGAGGAATAACAAAATGGGTGTGCTGAATAAAATGCGGGACAACATAGCCGGGATCATGATATTTCTGGTTGTTGTCTTTGTACTGACCATGTCTGTTGGTGGTTTGGTTGGAGGTGCCGATATCACGGACCTGCTCAGTGGCAATCAACCCAATGCCTTTACCATGGTCAATGATCAAGAGCTTACCAGAGAAGTTTTTATGCGTTCTCTTCAAAATGAGCGAGAAAACTATAGAGAGCGTAACGGAAGTGAGCCAACTGAACAGCAAATGGCTCAACTGACTGATCAAGTATGGGAAACCATGGTGACTCAGATTCTTATTCAGCAGGAGATAAAGAAACAGGATATTACTGTTTCCAGCGATGAGCTCAAATATTATTTCTCAGAAAACATCCACCCCAGTGTTCGTCAATATTTTGTTTCTGAAGCAGGAGAATTCGATTATAACGCCTATCAGGAAGCCGTAAACTCCCCTGAGGCCAGTAGTTTTTGGACCGCAATGAGTCAACAAGTTGCTTCCATAGTACCTGTTGAAAAGTTGCAGCAAAAAGTACTGTCCACCACTCAGGTATCAGATGCTGAAGTCCGTGCAGAGTATATGAAAAACAACATCTCTTTTGATCTGGACTATCTCTTTGTGAAAACCTCTCTCTTTAAGGACGATGAAGCAGAAATCTCAGAAGCTGAGATCCAAAATTTCTATGACCTGAATATTGAAGATTACCAACAGGAAGAATCCCGCGTTCTTCAACTGATTTCAACTGAAATCAAGGCGACTCCATCTGATACAGCCAGAGCTTTGAACCTTATCAAAGATATCCAGGCTGAAATTATTGCTGGTGCCTCTTTTGAAACCACAGCTCAAATTCAATCAGAAGGTCCTTCTGCTCCAAATGGTGGATTCCTTGGTTGGTTTGGAAAAGGTAAAATGGCTAAACCTTTTGAAGAAGCGGCCTTTGCTGCGCCAGTAGGTGAAGTTGTAGGCCCTGTATTAACTCAGTTTGGTTTTCACCTCATCAAAGTTGAGTCTACAAGAGAAGTGGAGGGCCAGACTGAAGTTGAAGCCCGCCATATCCTGATAGAAATTCGTCCTAGCGAAACCACTCGCGATCAGATCAGAAGAGAATTAAAAAATCTTGAATTTTTAGCCGATGAACTCGGATTTGAAAAAGCTGTTGATTCACTTGGGATGTCATCGAACACCAGCAACAAGCTGAATCAGAAAGACACCTTTGTTTCAGGGGTTGGATCTTTTCAATCAGCAGTCCGCTTTGCCTATCTCTCGGAGGTTGGTACCCATAGTAGCGTGATGCAGAATGATACCCATTTTGCAATTTTCATGCTCTCAGAAATCACTCCAGCTGGTCCGAGACGCTACGACAATGCAAAAGTCAGCATCAAACGAAAACTGATAAATGAGAAAAAGCAGTCGCTGGCAAATGATGCAGCGTCTACCCTGCTCACCCAACTGGATGCTGAGAATGATTGGGCCAGCGTAAAATTGGATGATCGTGATGGTCTGACACATGAAGCAGTTGAAGGTGCCAAGGGCAATACCAGCCTAAAAGGCCTGGGTCGTCTCTATGAGATTTTCGGTTTTCTGGAAAATGCCAAGACAGGTTCAATTTCACCCGTCTTCAATACACCTCGCGGTGCGATCATAGTACGGTTAAATGCACGCTCAGACTTTAGCGAAGAAGACTTTGCCACTCAATATGATGGTCTGTATGATAGCCTGACCAAAACACGACAGAATGAAGTCTGGAGCAAGTATCTATTATCACTCCGGGAAAATGCTGATGTCATGGATAATCGTCTTCGAATGCTCTAATAATGAGTTGATTATTGTTTCTAAAAGAGACTGTCCAAAAGGGCGGTCTCTTTTTTGTTATAAGTAAAGGGGTATAGAGGTATAAAGTTATATGCTTGCGTATATAACTTTGCATATGAAGAAGCCATTATCCCCAAGGTTGGCTTTAGAGCATACACCAACACCCGTCACAACTATTTAACTGTCTCTGGTGAGCTGATTTTAGCCCCTATGACTTGAAAATAGCTCTTTAGCTTGGATTTTAACTAAATCTGTGATAATCCGTGTGAATCTGTGGTTAAAAAAAGGAGGTCATCTCTTGTTATGGAACAGCCTCTTTTTATTTATCAGCAGAGCCTACACGCCGAATCTCACCCAAATAAGACTTTATATTTCCTCTTCATTAATTATGTTGTCATAATTGATTTTAAAGGAGGATTTTGTGTCTCGAACAAAAATAGTGCTCATCGTTATTGTCGGATTGTTCATCATCTTACAGCTCGTTCCCCTTAATCAGACAAACCCACCGATTATTAAGGATGCTGCGACACCCTCAGATATAAAATTAATACTTAAAACCTCGTGCTATGATTGTCATTCAAATGAAACTGAATGGCCCTGGTATAGCCGTATCGCTCCGGGCTCATTCCTGATAACACGAGATGTTGTTGAAGGCAGAAAGCATCTCAATTTTTCAGAATTTTCAGATTTGGATGCGTTTGATAGCACGGATATTGCAGACGAGATAATGGAAGTTTTAGAAGCTGGTGAGATGCCCATTCTACCATATCTGCTATTGCACCCAGGCGCAAGCTTGAGTGATAGTCAAGTAAAGACGCTCACGGGCTGGGCAGAAACATTATATTCAGACTAATTTGCACAACGAATTGTAGAAAGAATACCAAGGGGAAACTATGGATATTGCAACCATAATTGGATTAATCTTTGGCCTGTTCCTGGTCTTCTATGGCATGTCAGAGCCTGGAACTTTTACACCTCCAGATACATTCTTCAATCTGCGGGGTCTAGCAATTGTTTTAGGTGGAACTTTTGCTGCAACTCTTGTGAACTATCCCTTGAAGAATGTCATCGGCATGCTCAAGGTTTCCCTCCAGGCATTTTCAAATGGAACTGGATTCAATCATATGGAAGTCATTGATGAACTGGCTCAATATTCTGAACAGGCCAGGAAAAAGGGTCTTCCTTCTTTGGAAACTATTCTGGATGGCATTGATAACCACTATCTCCAGATGGGACTCGAGAATGCAATTCTTGAGAGAGACCCAAAAAAACTTGAAAATTTTCTCAACAATGAGCTCAACTCCATGATCGATCGACACTCAAATGGTCAGGAAATCTTCTATAACATGGGTTCATATGCTCCTGCCTTTGGTCTGCTTGGAACCGTTATGGGTTTAATCCTCATGATGACGCGTCAGGCAGCCACTTCCACCGTAGATAGCTATGCTACAGGCGCACAGGATTCTATGTCAGCACTGTTGCAGGGTATGGGTATCGCTCTGGTAACTACCTTTTATGGCGTGCTATTGGCGAACCTCCTTTTTATTCCGATTGCAGGTAAACTGAAAACACGTTCTGATGCAGAAGTTCATGGTCTCAACATTATCAAAGCTGGAATTCTAAGTATCCATTCCAAAGAACATCCACTTATCATGCGGGAAAAGCTGCTAACTTTTGTTGACAAGGATACACGGAAGGCAGCAAGACAAGCTACAGACTAATTTCATATGCCTGACATCTCATTAATCGCTGAACGGGCATCCAACTCCTGGAAGGTCACTTACAGTGATCTTCTGACTGGTTTACTGGCCTTCTTTCTACTTTTGATTATTAAAGCTGAACAGGATGCCAACACCACTTTTAAATTCGCGGATCAGATGAAAGATGTCATCTATGCCAAGGTTGTGCATGAGAAACAGGTACGCCAGTTGGATTGGCTTTATGTTGAACATGCTGGTCCCAAAGGCATCAAACTCCTCATTCCCTCTGAGATTGGTGAGCAAACTTTTTTTCAATCGGGTGAAGATCGGATTGTCATCAATTTCATATTTTATCTAAGAACTGTTGCGCAGATCATCGGCGGATTGGAGTTGGAAAAAATCCCCCTGCGTAACAAAGATATTTTTGCAAAACTGGAGGCCTCGGGAAAAACTGTTAGAATTAATGTTCGCATTGAAGGACACTCTGATGCAGTCCCCCTGGGACGATCTTCTCGTTTCAGGGACAATTGGGATTTATCAACAGCCAGGGCACACGCGGTGGCCCAGTACCTGATCAAGGAGACGACTATTCCTGAATCTTATTTCTCCATTTCTGGATATGGTCCCTTTCACCCTCTGGTGGATGAACGCAATTACGATGAAAACCGCCGAGTAGAAATTTATTTAGATATTCAACTGATTGAGATCGACAATGGTTAACCGATCAGAACGAATAGCTAAAGTTGCCGGCAATGCCCGCTCCAGTTGGGTACTCTCATACGGTGATACAGTCACACTACTCATATGTTTCTTTATTATGATGATCACAGTTCGGGCTGGCCAGATCAATAAAGTACATGCCTGGGTGAATGATCGACTCGATGAGGCTGCAACCGAGGTTCAAGACGTCATGAATGCCGCCGGTATTGAAGAAATTTCAGTCTCTCGTAATTCAAAAGGTGTCCAAATCACACTGGACGATCCGAGACTTTTTGAGGTTGCTTCTGCCCAACCCCGGAATACTCACATCTACCAATTAGATGCAGTTGCGACCTCCATCCGAAACCTGCATATTTTTCACCTTCTCGATACTGAACATGCTTCCTTCTTGAGAGAGCTGGAATCATCAGGTCTGCAGTGGCTAGTAGAAATTCGAATCGAGGGTCACACGGATAATATGCCTCTGACCAGAAACGCACTGTATCGTGACAATTGGGAATTAAGCGCAGCCAGAGCTCAGTCAATCATGATTCAGCTCCAGGAGCGAACTGCATTATCAGCTTCTATTTTTGCTATCGGGGGTTTTGGGGAATTTCAACCCATAGGAGACAACACCACCCAGGCGGGACGCGAGATCAATCGCCGAGTTGAAATATTCATTGGAGCCTCACTGGTTCAATCGCTCTAGATAATTATTTTCATATTTTAAATTCTATCTGTAGATCATTTCCCTTTGTGGAAGGGACTTTTCAATTATTATTACCAAATATCACTGAGGAACAATCTGCCAGGATTTACGTTTAGGAATTCATGAATAAACTATTTGCATTCATCATAGTCGCCACCTCTCTCACAGCAATGGACATCACTGTTTCAGATGTGCAGCCGCAAAGTATGACCATCGAATTAGAGATTAAAGCCCCTGATTTATATGAATACGAGATAGGCGGAGAAAGTATCCAACTTCCTCGCTGGGCTGACGCCAAATTTTCATATGATTCTGAGCAGGAGAAAATTTTTCCTGTTTTTACTATCCCAATTCTATTGCCTCCAGATCGATCGCTGCCTGAGATTGAGATTCTATATACCCAATCCAGTCCGGATCATCGGCTTTCCCGTCAGACTAGCAGCAATGTGCTCCATGAAGATATGGAGCTGCCAATAATACAGTCTTCACAAATTATAGATGTCATCGCTGCAGAAGACTTTCGTGCTTTCAATACAGCAAGAATCCTGGTCATGCCCTATGCAGAAACAGGTCAACGCCTTGAAAACATGACCTTCCGTCTGACCTTTCCTGGAAATTCCGTCAAGGGCAATCGGCAAGATACTGACTTAATCTCTACCTACCTGAATGCAAAAATGGCATCAAACTGGGCCAAAATTAGTCCAAAAAGTTTAAAGCGTATTGCCAATGCTCTTCCTGCAGGTCAGTGGTATCGTTTCCCAATCAATGACATGGGTATTCAACGAATTAATGCGAACTCCTTTCCTGGGACAATACCTGATTCTAATCCATTGAGCTGGCAAGTATATGCCCCCTTCTATGAGGGTCAGTCACTCCCTTTTGAGTTGAGTAATACTGATCCAAATCCAGAGAACCTGCGAGCCATCAGCATGAAAACTCAGGGACTCGAAGATGGAGAATTGAGTGGAGATGATGAGATCCTCTTTTTTGCCCAACCCCTGAATGGCAATTTTAAAAGCAATAGTTTCACCCATCCCTATGGTAATCAACGTTATTATTGGTTGTGCATCCCTGATCAGGATACACAGACTGCTAGGACTGTCAGTTTACTTCAAGAATCAACTTTAGCTGTGACAAACACTATCACCTCCTATGAGAAACGTATTTACCATGAATCTGAGCTCCACAATCAACTTCATTCAGGTGTGAATTGGGTTGGAGAAAAGCTTACTGGGAGTTCAGACCAATTCAGTCTCAACTTCACCGACAATTATCTCGATTTTGGTTCTGAAATAAAATTTAACGCAACGATGGTCATTGATTATGACGCTGGAAATTTCCAACATATTCTTGATGTTGAGTTGAACGGAGTGCCTTTTAACGTGAGCACCAGACCTGGATCTTACAAACAAATTCTCCTCAGTGGCACTGCTGGTGAAAACATGTTGAGTGATGGGACCAATACGCTGAGTATTGGGTACAGTAGTAATTCCAGCGCCTCCATTTTATATCTCGACAGCCTGAGAATGATCTACAATAGGCAACTTGCACCTTCTTCCGATTACTTATTTGGTACAGTTGATCTTCCAGGTGGCGTGAATAAAATAATTTTCCACGATACCACCCCCTTATTTCATTTGTGGGATGTCACGGATCCAACTGCAGTCCAGGAATGGCAAATATCTAATAATCAATTCATATCGGCTGAAAACGGAATACGTGAACTGATTGGATTTTCTGATGACCAACCTGAACAAGTAGTGCTTACTGAAGCCCCCAATCTGGGTGAACCAAAGCTACGCCACAGCGGGATGCAGGCTGATTACCTCATTATCACACCATCCGTATTTGAGGGAGAAGCCCTGAGAGTAAAAACTTTACGTGAAGAACAAGTTCCAGTTGATGAACAGCTTGACGTTGAAATTGTCTTTATCGAAGATATCTATAATGAATTCTCAGCTGGAACTCAAGATCCTGCTGCCATCAAACATTTTTTGCATTATGTCTACTTTAACTGGGCATCCCCCCAGCTTAGGTATGTCCTATTTCTTGGTGACACAGATTATGATTTCCGGAATATTACTGGTCAGAGCAAGATGATTATACCCACCTTTCAAAAAGATGGAAACACAGATGTGAGCTCCTATGCTACAGATGATCGATATACACATATTGCATCTGGAGAATTTGATCGGTTACCAGATATTGCCATTGGCAGATTACCAGCTCAGACAACTGATCAACTCAAGATCATGATCGATAAGATCATCAGCTATGAGCTGACTCCGGAGCCAGGAATCTGGCGTAATTCGGTTACTCTCGTTGCCGATGACCCACTGCGACCAAGTCGCTCAAGAGTGGAATATGAACATATCAGGGATACAGAGGGACTAGCCAACCTATTACCCTCCAGTATGCATGTAAATAAGGTTTACCTCACGGAGTATCCAGAAGTACAGGATCCCAACTCACCTTATATCAAAAAGCCTAAAGCACGCGATGCATTTCTTCAACAGCTGTATAATGGAACGCTGATGGTGAATTATTTGGGGCATGGTTCCCCGACGGTATGGGCCCAGGAAGAGGTATTTACTGCTTCAGATCTTGGTCTGGTCAAAACAGGCATGCGTCTCCCCTTCTGGGTTGCTGGAACCTGCGACTGGGCGAAATATGATGATGTAAACTCATCCTGCGTGCCTGAAGAGCTCATGCTCATGGAAAGTAATGGCGCTGTTGGAATTTTATCCACGACCCGCAAAACCTATGCAGTATTTAATGAAATCCTGCTTTCCGACTTTTTTGATTTTCTATTTCCTGAACTTGATGCAGGCAGATCGTTGACTGTGGGTGATGCCGTCATGATGGCAAAAAATATTACTGCAGGATCTGATCCAAATAACGAAAAGTACATATTGTTCTCTGATCCAGCCCTGCGTTTGGCTTCTCCCGTACGGAAAGGTAGTATTGATTCCGTTTCACCTTCTGTCTTCCAGGCGATGGGTACCGTAAATTACGCTGGAGTTGCTGATACTATTCTTGCAGTTGACGCCAGGGCGGCTGTCACAGTTTTCGATACACCGACTCCTGTGACCAGATCATTTTACAATAGTTACAACAATACCACGGGTAGTATTTCATACGTCCTGCCAGGTAAACGAATTTTTCGGGGTTTGATTTCTGTGGATGATCGTGATTTCTCAGGGAGTTTTACCCTTCCAAAGGATATAAAATATTCCGGTACTGGCGGTATCCTGAGGGTTCAATACTGGGATGATACAGGACTGGATGGCAGTATTTACATTGACACCCTGAGATTTATGGGTACGGATTCCACAGCACTGGACAATGAAGGTCCGGAGATTCTATTTATTTCTGACAATATGGTACTTCTCAATGGAGATCATTTTTCTGCCAATGAAGCCTTGGAATTAGAAATCAGTGACGAACAGGGTATTAATCTGACAGGTGTCGCAGGACACGGTATTACGCTTGCCATCGATGAAGACTGGGAAAATGCCTTTGATGTCACTGAATTATTTGAATATGACCTGGATCATTCTGACCTGGGTCGTCTCTCAGCCTTCCTTTCTGAGATTCCACCTGGTGAGCACCTTATTTCCGCCAAAGCCTGGGATAGTCAAAACAATCCCAGTGAAGCCAGCGTTCGACTTCAGTTTTTTGCTGCTAATGATTTCCGGATTTACGATCTTTTCAATTTCCCTAATCCCATGCGGGATCAAACGGATGTCACTTATATGCTTTCGCATCCAGCCGATGTGGAATATGCTATTTATACCCTGGCAGGACGCAAAATAATATCTGATGCACATGGTTTTCAAAACCAGGGTTTTAACTCTTTCCCCTGGGATGGACGCGATCGTTTTGGAAATCAGTTGGCCAATGGTGTCTATATTCTGGTCATCGAAGCAGATAGTGATGATTTCAGCAAGCCGGCTCAGAGTTTACAAAAGATTGTCATCACACGTTAATGCCTGAATCCCAGCTCATTCTAGCCAGTGCCTCTCCCCGCAGAAAACATCTCCTGGAGCAGATTGGCTTTTCATTCAAGGTGGTCCCCAGTCATATGGATGAACCACCTTATGCTGGCCATGATCCGGCACTTTACGCTTCCGATCTCGCCACTCTCAAAGCTACAGAGATATCCCATAAATATCCAGATGCACTTGTTGTGGGTGCTGATACCATCGTGGTCATCGGTGAAGAAGTTTTAGGAAAACCAGAAGATGATGCATCTGCTTATAAAATGCTTAGTCAACTTTCAGGGAGAAATCATCAGGTAATCACAGCCTACAGTTTTCAATTGAAGACAAGTAGTATCAATCAAGTACATCATGTGTTGACCCAGGTTCATTTCAAACAACTCCATCAGGAAGAAATAAACTACTATATAGAATCCAGAGCTCCATTTGATAAAGCCGGAGCTTACGGTATACAGGATTACTCCAGTGTCTTTGTGGATCGGATAGAAGGCTGTTTTTACAATGTTGTGGGATTGCCACTCTCTGATTTTAATGAGAATTTAAACAATCTCCTCAGTCACCACACCATCACCCTTAAATAAACTATTAAACATTTCCCTTTTTCCCGGGAATATCATGCATAAAAGCCACTCCCTCGCTTTCTGCGGTCTTGATTTACGAGGAAAAATACTTAAACTCATCAGCACTTAGCGAAGAGGACCAATCGTGGCATTTCATGAGGACTTAAGAAACCATCGCCTGAAAAAAGGACTTATCCTGGAGGAGATCTCCGAGGATATAAAAATCAATGTTCGCATCCTGCAGGCTCTTGAACAGGGTGATTATCATATTCTCCCCGTTCCCTATGTCCGATTGTTTATGAAAGCCTACGCTCAGGCCATCGATTATCCTGTTGAGGATATTCTACGTGGTCTTGAAAATGAGCTCAAGTTGACAGGTGAACAAGGTGTCTCTGGCAATATTTCTGCTGATTCAGGTGCTTCCCTCGATATGAGTGGAGCGACCCTTTCTGAAGCTCAGAACTTATTGGAGATGGAAAAGGGCTCTCAGAGCAATCTGATCCGTCTGGTAGGCGTTGTAATTATAATGATTATCGTCATTATCGTTGGAAAAAGTCTTTTACAACCTGATAGTCCTATAGAATCCAAAGCCCTTTCCTCGCTATTACCTCCTATGAATCTTACAGAGAGTTTGGAATCAATGAACATTTCAGATTCACTCCTCTCGGCCAATGCAGATAGTTTGACGATTACTTCGACTGACTTTCTCTCTATCATCCGGAATGATGGTCAACTTAAATCGGACACCTTGTTCCAGGAGCCAGGCCTATCTCTGGGCATTCTCCTTACTGATTCAACCGAGCTAAGGTTATATCCCGGTGAGGCTGCCCTGCTTTCTGTAAGCGGAGATACACTACCAGGATCACCATTTAGTAATTCCTGGCTTGTGGTTACTGCAGATTCTACGGGTGGACATCTACAAACCTATCCAACCCTGTAGTTCGCTTCCCAATTTTTTAGTAATTAGCACCCTAAATCAAGGATAATACGTGGGTTTTTAACCCACAACTCACCCATAATCTTCCACCCCCTTGAATTTGTTTTTCTCATCAACAACATATATTATATTGTTATTTATGTACTTATGTAAATTCATGTATGCATAATTCATCCCCGTAAGAGTCACATTCTCCATACTCCACCGTCAACTATATCGCATAGTTTTGCCATTTTTTCTTGATTTGTGGGTTGTTATCCCTAACTTATGGTTAATAGTGGGTAATAATCCCTACTGTTAGAAAGCTGAAACGGGAAATGGGAACTAACACATTTACAGGCGAATTTCGTTATTCAATTGATGCAAAAGGTCGATTGAATATTCCTGCGAAATTTCGCAAAGCGTTACCGGAGACAAGTGAGGACACCTTCGTGGTGACACGAGGTGATGAAGAGAATATCGCAGTATACTCACTTGACAAATGGCGCGAGAAGGAACAAGAGTTACTTACGCTTTCTTCTAAACTTCGAGCACACAGAGCCTACAAACGACAAGCTACTCGATTTGCCACCCCCCTGAAATTCGATAGCCAGGGTCGCGTTGCGATACCTGCAAACCTCCTGCAGCATGCAGGGGTTGACAAAGAAGTCGTGATTATTGGGATGATCGACGAAATCGAAATCTGGGATCCGGACATTCTCAAGCGCTATGAGGAAACTGAGTTCCAACTTGATGCTGAGGAAATAGAAGCCAA
>JABMQQ010000176.1 GCA_013202495.1 Fidelibacterota bacterium
CTGATTCCAAGGAGTGATCGCAAAGTCTGGGCTTTCCTGTGTGATGGTGAGATGGATGAGCCGGAATCTCTGGGAGCTATTACTCTGGCCTCCCGTGAAAAGCTGGATAACCTCATCTTTGTGGTGAATTGCAATATGCAACGTCTGGATGGTCCCGTGCGTGGCAACGGCAAGGTCGTCCAGGAGCTCGAAGGTGCCTTCCGAGGTGCCGGTTGGAACGTCATCAAAGTCATCTGGGGTTCTGAATGGGATGAGCTGCTGGCAAAGGACAAAGATGGTATCCTGGCTAAACGAATGGAAGAAGTCGTGGATGGTGATATCCTCAAGTACATCGTTGAAGGTGGTGCCTATATTCGCGAGCATTTCTTTGGAGCCTATCCAGAACTATTGGAGATGGTAAATCATCTCAGTGATGAAGACCTGGAAAAATTAAAGCGGGGTGGTCATGATCCTGCAAAAGTATACGCCGCATATTCTGAAGCTTTGGCCCATGTGGATCAACCTACTGTGATCCTGACCAGTACCGTGAAAGGTTATGGAATGGGTGAGGCTGGTGAAGGTAAAAACATTACCCACGGCCAAAAAAAACTGAATGAAAATGAATTAAAAGCCTTCCGCAGCCGTTTTGGTATCCCCATTTCTGATGATGAGGTCACCAAGGCTCCCTTTTATCGTCCTGATGAAAATTCAGAGGAAGTAAAATATTTAAAAACCCGTCGTGAAGCATTGGGTGGACATTTCCCTGCCCGACGCACTTCTGCAGAACCTACCAAGACCCCTGCATTATCAGCCTTTAAAGCGGCGCTCGAGGGAACTGGAGATCGGGCGCAATCCACAACCATGGCCTTTGTGCGCATCTTGTCTATGCTGACCAAAGACAAAACCATGGGCAAAAGAGTGGTCCCTATCGTACCAGATGAAGCCCGCACCTTTGGAATGGAAGCTCTATTCAGAAGTTTGGGTATCTACTCCAGTGTTGGACAGCTCTATGATCCTGTGGATTCAGATCAATACCTCTATTATCGTGAAGATATCAAGGGACAAATTTTAGAAGAAGGTATCACCGAAGCAGGCTCTTCGAGCTCATGGGTTTCAGCAGCAACTTCCTACAGTACCCACGGTGTCAACATGATGCCATTCTATATTTACTACTCCATGTTTGGATTTCAGAGAGTGGGGGACATGTTCTGGTTGGCTGGTGATATCCGCGCCAGGGGTTTCCTTCTGGGAGCTACAGCCGGACGCACCACATTGAATGGTGAAGGTCTCCAACATCAGGATGGTCACAGTCTTCTGGCTGCTGCTACCATACCCAATTGTCGGGCCTATGATCCCGCCTATTCCTATGAGATCGCTGTCATTATTCAGCGTGGAATGAAACGTATGATGCAGGACCAGATTGATGAATTCTATTATATCACTCTGGAAAATGAGCCGTATGTGCATCCAGCCATGCCCAAAAATGCCGAGGAAGGTATTATTAAGGGGATGTATCAGCTCTCAAGCACAGGCAAAGCCAAAGCAGATATGCACGTTCAATTGATGGGCTCAGGTGCAATCCTCGGTGAGGTTTTGGCTGCTGCAGAAATTCTTAAGAAGGAATGGAAAGTGACTTCCGATATCTGGAGTGTCACGAGTTATTCAGAACTAAGATTGGATGCCCAGGATGCCCAACGCTGGAATCGTCTCCATCCCACTGAGGAAAGACGCAAAGCCTACGCCTGTGAACTTATGCAGGACAAGGTCGGTCCCGTGATTGCCGCTTCAGATTACATTAAACTGGTTGCTGAGCAGATTTCTATATTTATTGATAAGCCGTTTATCGCATTGGGTACAGATGGATTCGGCCGAAGCGAATCCAGAGAAGAGCTAAGGAAGTTCTTTGAGGTTGATCGCTATTCAATTGTTGTAACAGCACTTTTTCAATTACAAAAAATGGATGTGATTAAAGGTGATGTCGTGGCCAAGGCTATCAAAAAATATGAAATCCAAACTGAATCAGATAATCCGGTTAAACGTTAAAGGATTAGAGTGTCATCCTGAGCAAGCCTGTGCTGAGCGAAGTCGAAGTATCGAAGGATGTATATCGTATAATTTTTGTGAAGAGGCCATTATAGAGAATGGATATGCTTCGACAGGCTCAGCAAGACGCACTGAGAGATTTGGTGCAAAAATATTATCTCATATTGAAATCGATTGAAGAAAGATAGAACTATGCTAAAAGAAATAATCATACCGGATCTTGGGGAAGGCATTGATAGTGTTGAAGTCGGCGAGATTAATATCAAACCGGGTGATCATGTAGATGTAGGCGATATTCTAGTTCTTCTAGAGAGTGATAAGGCTTCCATGGAAATTGAAGCCGAGATTGCCGGAACCATTAAGGACGTTCGGATCACCGCTGGTTCTGAAGTCAGTACCAATACCATCCTGGCGACTATAGAAGCAAATGAGACTGAGGAAGAGGCGGCTCCTGAACCAGAAGCTGGGGTTGAGAAAAAACCTACTAAAAAATCAGCACCTGAACCTCCGGTTGAAGAGGAACTCCCCAAAACACCAATTGAGGTTCCCGTTACCAAACGTCGTGTGATCCCTGCCAGTCCATCGGTGCGTAGGTTTGCCCGTGAATTGGGTGCAGATCTCAGCCAGGTCAGTGGAACCGGTCCAAAAGGTCGCGTGCTCAAAGAAGATGTTCAGAATTATGTCAAAGGGCGTCTCAGCGATGCACCTTCAGTTGGACTGAGCAGACCTCCTCAACCTGAAATTGATTTCAGCCAATGGGGTGAGATAGAAAAAGTTCATCTCAGCAAAATACGCAAGGCAACAGCTGTAAACTTACAGCGTGCCTGGCAAACTATTCCTCACGTCACCCAATATGATGAGACAGATATCACTAACCTGGAAGCCTTCAGACAGATATATAAACATGGTGTGGCTAAAGATGGTGGAAAGCTTTCCATTTTACCCTTCATCATGAAGGCTGTAGCCATGGCACTCAAGGAGTTTCCCGACTTTAATAGTTCACTGGATGCCCATGGCGAAAATTTGATCCAAAAAAAATATATTCATCTGGGAATTGCTGTGGATACCCCCAATGGTCTGGTGGTTCCAGTTATTCGTGATGTTGACCAGAAAAGTTTGAGTCAGCTCTCAGTGGAGTTGGTGGATGTGAGTACGCGAACACGCGATCGCAAAATCAAACCTGCAGAGCTGGTCGGAGCTACCTTTTCTATCTCAAGTCTGGGTGGGATTAGCGGTACGGGATTTTCACCCATTGTCAATCCACCTCAGGTTGCTATTCTTGGTGTTTCCCGGTCAAAAATGCAGGCAGAATTTGATGGGTCAGAGTTTCAACCAAAACTGATGCTGCCTTTTTCACTTTCATATGATCACAGGGTCATCGATGGTGCAGCTGCAGCCAGATTTACAAAATTTATCGCTGAAGAATTGAAAGCGATCAAAAATTTATTTTAGTTTCAGGAGTTTAAATGTCTAATTCCTTTCATGCCGATGTTGTTGTCCTCGGTGCTGGTCCCGGAGGTTATGCTGCCGCATTTCGTGCAGCCGATCTGGGAAAATCAGTCATCCTTGTCGATAAAGACGAAACCCTGGGTGGCGTTTGCTTAAATCGAGGCTGTATCCCTTCCAAGGCTCTGCTCCATCTTGCCCGTGTGAAATCCGAGAGCGCAGAGGTAAAAAGCTTTGGGCTCACTTTTGCAGAACCGGAATGGGATCTGGAAGCAGTAAAACAATGGAAAAATGAGAGAGTTGTCGGTCGTTTAACCAAGGGCATAGCTGCCCTTGCGAAAGCTCGTAAAGTACAAATTGTAACTGGTTCCGGTGTCTTCACTTCTCCCACGAGCATTAAAGTAACTCAGGCTGACGGTATTACTGAAGTCACTTTCGAAGATGTCATCATTGCAGTGGGCTCCCATCCTACCAAGATTCCTGGTTTTCCTGAAGACCCCCGTATCATGGATTCTACCTCAGCTTTGGATCTTGATGGTATTCCAGAAAATCTGCTGATTATTGGTGGTGGTTATATCGGTCTTGAGATGGGAACGATCTATTCAGCCCTTGGATCCAAGGTCACCGTAGTTGAGTTTATGCCAAATCTGCTTCCTGGAGCGGATCCTGATGTGGTTAAGCCTCTGGAAAAGCGGTTGAAGAAAGATTTTGCTTCAATCCAAACTGGAACCAAGGTTTTGGGGATTGAACCTCAGAAAGATTATTTGGAAGTGAAGATCGAAGGCAAATCAGGTCCTGAAATCATGCAGGTTGATAAGGTCCTGGTGGCAGTCGGTCGTCGTCCCAATACCTTTGGTAGTGGCTTCGAAAACATCGGTCTGGATATTGATGAGCGTGGATTCATCAAAGTTGATGAGAAACGCCAGACCAATATTCCTCATGTTTATGCCATCGGTGATATCACTGGTGATCCTATGTTAGCTCATAAGGCAACCCATGAAGGCAAGGTGGCTGCTGAGGTCATCTGTGGTCAACCCGCCGCATTTGATGTCTCCATAATCCCTGCCGTTATTTTTACTGATCCCGAGATTGCCTGGGCTGGTTTGACAGAGACTCAGGCCAAAGAACAGGGGATCGACTACGACAAGGGTGTTTTTCCCTGGTCTGCCAGCGGTCGTGCCTTAGCTCTGGGCCGTACTGAAGGATTCTCCAAAGCTCTGTTTGATAAAGAGAGCGGCAAATTGATTGGGATGAGTATTGTGGGCACCAATGCAGGTGATCTTATCGCCGAAGCGGTTCTCGCTATGGAGATGGGAGCTGATGCAGAAGATATCGCCCTGATCATCCATCCGCACCCAAGTCTATCAGAATCTGTTGGGAATGCAGCTGAGATCGTAGCTGGCAGCATTACCGATCTATTCGCTCCAAAGAAATGAATATCTGAGTAGATGATGTCAGAATTCCGGATCATTGATATTGAGCAATGGGAGCGGAAGGAACAATTTCAATTTTTTAAAGATTATGACAACCCTTTCTTTGGGTTGACGGCTGATATCGAGGTCAGCAAACTTCTCGAGTATACTCGCATCCGCGGTTACTCATTTTTCGCAGCCTATTTGTACATTTCCCAACTTCAGGTAAATAAAATTAAAGAATTTCGTTACAGAATCGTAGATGGTCAGGTTTTGGATTACGCCAAAATTTCTGCTGGCTCCACGGTGTTAAAAGCGAATGAAGTATTCACCTTTTGTTACTTCGAATATATGGATTCATTTAAAAAATTTGAAGCCCATGTTCTGGAACAAGTCGAGAACTGTCGTCAGCCTGAAAGTCGTCTGGACGACCAGGATCACAACCTGGGGCAGGTGCACTATTCGGTGATTCCCTGGGTTCATTTTCGGGGTTTGAGTCACCCCAGGAACTATGGAAATGGGGACAGCATCCCCAAGATTGTATTCGGAAAATATACCAGTAATAATGGGTCGACAACCATGCCCATTTCAGTAGAAGCCCACCACGCTCTCATGGATGGGTTTCATATGGGACAGTATTATGAAGGCTTTCAGTCTTGTGCTAACTTGCCCGAAAATTTTTTAGAAGGCTGAACTTGGAATATAGTTTAATTCAACATGGAACAGACGCCTACGAAGCGTCCCTCAAACTGAGGCATCAAATCCTCAGAAAACCTATTGGGATGGATCTCTTTGATGGCTCTTATGATGACTTGAGCCAGGAGTCTCGTTATTATCATTTCGGTGCGTTTGATGAAAGTGGCGATTTAATCTCCAGTATTATTGGGATTCCAACAGCCACCCATGAAGTACGGCTCAAGCAGATGGTTGTCGCTGAGGATCACCAGAACCAGGGTGTGGGAAAAAGGCTTTTCATGGCCTTTGAAGCATATCTATTAAATCTTGGATTTCAGGTTTTCGTTCTCCATGCACGTATGAGTGCCCATGGTTTTTATCTGAATATGGGATATATGATTGTGGGAAATGAATTCCAGGAAGTTGGTCTCCCACATTATAAGATGAGTAAAACATTTAGACCTCATCCCGAGTAGCAGTTTTTCCTAACTTTACTTCCCCTTGCGAAGCGGAAAAAACCTGAGTGGCAGCCCTCTCTTTGCACTTCGACGTCTTGAAGATTGCGGGAAGGTCCCTTCAGAAACTGTTTTCACATCTTCTATAGAGTAAAAAGCCTTTGGATTGAATTCCTTGACCTTCTCAATGATTCTTTTCAGGTCTCGGCGGTTTATAATACTATAAAGGATTTTTACATGACCAGTGGCGCCTTCAGCCTCCACTGAGGTAATTCCCAGATGCTGTTCTCTAAAATATTCCAACAGTTCATCTGCCTTGCTTTGTGTGATGACGCGGAGAGCCACTTTACCCACATACAGATGCCGTTCGATGGCTATACCGACATAATTGCCGGCAGCAAAACCAGCAGCATAAAAAATATAGTAGAGGGGGGAGCTCAGATTGTTCATGATGCTCGAAATGACCACCAACCAGATAAATACCTCAAAAAATCCCAATAAAGCTGCCAGGGTTTGAACCCCTCGAGCGACAAACAATATTCTGATTGTGCCTAGACTTACATCAACAATTCGCGTCAAAAATATAAGTACGGGTAAGATGATATAGGCAAACCACCAGACTTCAAGCCAGGCATCCATGTTTAACTCCAATTTAAAATAGTTATTTTACCAACAGGCATTTTCCAGAAAGTTCCTGGGATCCCAGCGTCGCTTTAAATACATAAACCCCGCTGGGAAGATTCTTGGCTTCCCAATTAAGAATTAGACTGCCAGGTCTGGCATCCTGCTTTAGACTATCAACTTCCCGGCCATCCAGAGCATAGAGTCTCAGCTCGAGGATACCAGGCTCCTGAATACTGAAGCGGAAGCTCATGCTGGAGTTAAAGGGATTGGGAAAATGATCTTCTAGATGAAACATTTTAGGACTGACCTTCGGAGTATCTTTAATTTCGCTGGAAATAAAATTAATCCTGAAATCATCAAAATATATGCTTCCTGAGTCCTTGTTGTTGTCATCGGTTTCAGCCAGATAAATTTTTGTCCAGGTAATTGGGAAACTCAGTATTGCGCTCGGATTTCCCCAGTGTGGAGCTGCCTCGGTGAGCATGACTGTGATTTCTCTCCACTCATTGTCCCAATTTATCCCTGGAGATGCATCAGTAATATTCAGAATAAATTTCTCCTTGTTGGAGTTTTTGAATTCCCCACGAATCCAATGCGCAGAATTGTCACCATAAACCTGGATTGATACAGATTCAGGTGTACCTGAAATGGGTATATTGCAATTCATATAAAGCACACTTGTCCCGCCTGTGGCCAAACTATAGTTTAGCTTTCCAGATGAGGGAGTCGATACAAATTGCTCGGTATCTGCTACAAAACTACAGGCTGACAGGTTTATCACTGCCCCGCTAAGCGTAAAATTACTTGATGTGTTAAAATTGTCCAGGATGACAGAAGTGGAACTGCCAACCAACAGGGGAACGGAAGCACTTACACCATGGTAAGATGCTTCAATGGAGCCAGAACCAGCATGTAGTGCATGTACTGCTCCATCTGAAGATATTGTGGCTATATCCGGTGTTACCCACCAACTATAAGAATCATAATCAACTTGAATGAGGTTCCCAAAACTATCTCGGGCTTGAGTACTCATGAGCTGGATACTACCGATTTCCAGTATGACTTGATTCGGAGTGAGTATGATACTGTCAATATCAGTCACATGCACCAGCATGGTATCATTGATAGCTCCGTGTTGTGCAATAACCAATCCGCTTGACTCAGTTCCAGAAGCTGAGAATAGACCTGATTCTGAAATTGTACCAATAAGCTCGTCACAGGACCAGAGAATTGAATCACCGTCTACTGGAATCGGATTGTAGTAGCTGTCAGTACCGGTCACGTTGAATTGAATCTGGCTCTCTACCAGGGCAAATGTTTCATCCCAGGGTAGGTTAAGATAGGCCAGGGGTCCCAGAGGTGCTTTTGAAATTGCCATCAGGGCGTTGGCTACCGATCGTTCACCACCTGCATCAGAAGGACTGCTTACCACATCTCCGCGTACAACCATGGTTGTTGATCCACCACCGTCGAGGTTGACTCCCTGATAGACGCCCCACTCCAGCATGTAATCTGCCAATTCGAAGAGGCTCATACCTACACTATAGCCACCTTGTCTGCCATCCACGGTAAAGAAATACACCACTGTGCTATCGGCGTTAAATCCCACTGCTGTCCTTGGATGGCGATCATGGGCAAAGCTAGAACCTACAGATTCGGCTTCCCATTCAACGCTACTGACACCCCCCCTGATAATGCGTGGGGTTCCACCAATGAGTTCTTGTAGAATATTATTGTCAGCAGGATGAAGAAGTAGCTGAATAGCCACCGTGTCACCTACAAAAACGGAGTCATTCAGGAAATCCCGTGCAAAACCATGACCGGAAAGAATAGCTCCCATATTTGTCGGGATTTGCATATTCCCAGATTCAGCTCCCATTAGGCTGTCTTTAGAGGTGACCACAGCATATTGTGGCGCATTGATACCTGGAGGAGATTGAAGATACTGAACACTAATTTCTGTGCCCCATTGATTGGTACCAGTTGATGCGCCAAAATAGTTATTGTAGACAATGAGTTGATTCTCTTGTCTAGTCTCATTGACACCGTTGATAGAGAAAACCATACTATTATTCTTAACAACCTGCCCATAATAATCTACAACGTTGATGAAGGGTTGTTTAGAAGCCGTCAGAGCAAAAACGGAGCGTGGATAGGGTCGCTTTAAAAGTGTCCCTTTGATAATCTGAGCACCAATAGTAATGCCACCACTGGCATAAAAATCCCCATTGATGGCTCCGATCACAGTATGACCCTCACGATTCGAGCGATTAGCCATGGATGAGGTTCGCTCATAGCCCTCTATTGCATTAAAAGCCTTTACCGTTTCAAGTGTGTTCATGGTATCACTGAGATCAATCTCCAGGATTTGAATATGCCAGGGTCCGCCAGGCAGATAGGCATGATGATGGTTGATGCCTGGACCAACGGGCCGACTGGTGAGGCTTTGAGCCACCAGTGAGTTAAAGGATAGTGCAATTATGATTAACCACGGGGAAATTTTTCGCATGAGGGAATCTCCGAATTGTCAAAGCATGTTATAAATTCAGATTCTGGAATTATTGAAAACTTGAGGTTGCTTCCTTCTCTGACGCTGAGAATATAACCTCGCAAAATTACCGTTATAGGGGTTTGTTAATTTTTTGCACAAATTGAATTGTTCAAAAAAAGCCACCATTAGTGGTGGCTTTTTTGGTTGCATGATTCGCATTAATTAAAAAGTATATACCAAATCTGCACAGACACCAAGTGTACCATACAAGTCATTGAAGATCATTTGAGGACCAGTAATCCAAAATGTGTTGTTAAGCAGGATGTCTAACTGGAGATCTCCATAGTTAAAACCCATACCCGCGTTGTAATTATAGACACCATTGCCACCCAGGGTGAAGGTAGAGTAAGTATCTTCATCATCATTAGTTCCTGAGACGTATACATTCTTTGAGCTGGTGAATCCCAAAGTTGTAATCTGTCTCTCCATTCCAAATCTGAGGGTGGTGTATTTTAGTTTAGCTTCTAAACCAATATTCATGATCGGCGCAACAAGACCAAAACTCATATCTGTGTCTTTTGATTCAGATCCACTCAATTTTCCTTCATCTGCTGTGCGAGAGAAAAACAAAGAGCCGCCAAGTCCATAGACCAGAAATATCTTATCGTCTGCGAGATTTTGGTTGTTGAAAAGCCTGTAAGTTGAGTTGATGGCGAATTGATTGCCTGATTCATCTTCTAACTTTGTATTGGCACTGGTGTATTCACTGGACCCGCCCTGATATGCTAATCCAAAAACAGCATAGCTATTGTCAAAGAAAAACAGACCAGAATTTGACCGTGATTTTACCTGTAGTGCAAAACTGAGTTTACTTGCTTTTCCCTCTGAGCTGGTGCTTGAACCGCCAGATTCATAATCACCGGTAAAGCTTCCATGAGGTGTTGGGGCAAATCCCAATAAGCTATTAATGGTGCCTGGGGTCATACCAAAGGTGAGGGAGGTTGAGAGTTCCATCGTCTCTGTATCAAGACCATATTCAAGGTCTAGCATGATGTTGGTCTGGCTCAGCTTTTCCTCGCTGGTAGTTGGTGTTGTTTCTTTATCATCGTCAAGCTCTGTCTGGCTGGTCATTCCAAAACGGACACCCAAGCGTACTGCTGACCGTCCACCAAGACTTTTAATGATGTTGAAATAATCATCCTGCTGAACGCTTCCTCCATAGAAACCCCAGGATTTTGCAGAGTCACCCACAACGAGTAAATAGTTGGGGCTTCCCAAATGGATATCTCCAAAATAGATCAAGTTCATATCATTAATTCTCTGCGGAAACAACTGAATCGAGGCATCATCACCAGGTAGCATGTAGGCATTATTTCCCAGGGCCTGGACGCGCTTATCAGTAGCATAAAGAGAAGTGATCGTAACCAACAGAATGAGACCCATTGCAAGTGTTTTTTTCATGTGTTTACCCCCTTAAGGTAATAGAGTTAAATTTTTTTTCTGTAAGCACGCTAATATGCAAAAATAAAATCTCAAATCCAGAAAATCAATTTTTCGAGTCGTGTGATATGGAACTATTGATGACAAATAATATCATGATAAACCAATAATAATAATCGCTTTATGAAAAAAATTATATCTGGTAAATACAGTATTTGTAACTACCGATCTTCACACTATATTCCTCACGCAATTACTGAGAAAAATGAATCAATTAAGACAAATTCTATCATGAATTTCCGCTGTGTATTCTACACAGTGCTCTTATTTGAATTCTTCTCAGTGTCAGATCCATTCTGATTTTTGCCATCATTCTGATGAAAAAGCCAAAGGCGTTAACAATAGCTGGAAAGGGTAAATGAA
>JABMQQ010000177.1 GCA_013202495.1 Fidelibacterota bacterium
AATCATGCTATTTGTTCTGAGTTGCTTTGACAGGATACAGTTTGACGATGTGTTCAGCATCAAACAATAGCAATTCGCTGTTCGTGTGCATTTCATATTGTAAATAATTATTAAGAACCTCAAAGTATGCATCGTTGTTCGAGTTCCATACAGAGTCGAGTGTACGCCATAGCTTCTCCCTGAACCTCTGAACAGAGTCCTCATTGGGAATTGTAAGTGTAATAATTGTAACGGAATCGTTGCGGCCATTATACTCATGATATCTAGATGTAAATGATAGATAGAGCTTTGACATCTCTAACAAAAGAAGCTCTGCTATTTCATTACCTTCATCCACCAATGAAATGAGTTTATTTAGCAGTAGAAACTGGGCCTCCAGACCGCTTCTTACATCATCACGCCTGATATCCAAATCGTCTTTTAGTATGTGCAACAAATGCGGGATCTGATTTGGATTCTTTTCAATGTATCCTAAGGTGAGTTCTAGAGCAGTCTTGAAATCCACTCCATTGGCTAGAAATTTGCGAATTAGGGATAATGGAGGTGCTATTTCGTCCGTACGGATGTTGTCGAAATTTAGCTCCCAAATATTTTTGCAAGGAGAAACTGGCATTGCCTCAATGAACTGTAGAACATACTCAAGAACATCTTCTTTGAGGGGGTACCAGAAATCATTTAAAAGCGAAAAGTAAATTGGATCGTCTATTGGGAGGGTCGATAGTTTGTTTTTAATAACTGGTGTTATCTTTTTGGTCACCCTGGTATACCCGAAAGTGTTGGTGGCTGGTACAATAGTATCCATAAAGCGACCATGGTTATTTTCGTAGAAATTATCAAAGAGGATTTCCAATGAGAGGAGCTCCTCTTGAATAAATGTTTTAAAGAAAAAGAACGTTCCGACATTCTGCTCTGCAATTTTTATATAGTCAAATTTCAGCTGAACCAATTCAGCTTTTTCCAAAGCGTCCACAACCTCGGAAAAGGTATAGTAGTCAAGCTCAAAGAGATCGAGGATTGGTTGTAACAATGCTCTTGTCTTCGGCATCGAATGAAAAAAAGCTACGAGCCCTAAACATTTTAGTGACATTTTAGTGGATAGCATTTCTAAGTCACTTAGGAATGTGGAAAAATACCTATCAAACAGATCAGAAACATCGTTAAGTGAATTGAGAGTTTGTTTCTCCTTAGCAAGGAGGGATGCCATAATCGCCAGCCTAGGATTCCCATCAGCGATATTGATAATAATTCGCTGATAGTCAGGGTTCAAAATCTCAAATGGTTTCCCTTTTATAATATCCACAATATCAGTGTCACTGAATCTGTCCACTTGAATGATTAAAGGCAAGAGCGGTTGAAATCTTAGCGTTGTTTCCTCCAAAGCATAATCCCTTACAGTCGCTAACATTTTTAGCTTCCCATCCCGTGCTCTATTAAAAAAACCTTTTATTTGTCCAAGCGTCTCAATCCGATTTGCATCATCAACAAAGAGAAAATTATCTATTTTTGAATCTAGTTGCTGGGGTAAATCTTCATGTAGAGGAGCATCCTTGTCGGATATGGCGAAAGCAGTATAGGATGGATTTAATTCACAAAAAGTCTTAATCGTTTCTACTGCAAGCTTTGTCTTTCCCGCGCCAGGAGCACCAGTGAGAATGACCAGGTCAGAATCTTTCATTGCTTTTATAAGTTCTTGCTGTTCCCTCTCTCTATGGACAAATTCGTTATCTAGAGGTGTGGCAATGCTTTGGGCAGCCCCCTGATATTCCCTGATAAATTGATCTAGCGGTAATATCTGTCCTGTATCGAATGCCAATCCGAGAAACCTATTTACCAAATTCGGAAAGTTTCTGTCTAGCTCAAGAGCCAAGCGATCAAGTGACCAAAAATCGATGTCAACAGTTTGGCTTAAATTCTTGCCAGTGGCAATAAGCTGGTCCATTTGGGGGATATTGATTTCAAAATTATAACAAAGGATCACGACTTCAATCTTCGAAGTATCAATTTTCACTTTTATCGGGTCAAAACACGCTTCAATATCTCGCCGTAACTTGCCCTTGTTCGAGATGTCTGTGGTTGCTTCAACAAATCCATAGTTTCCATTTTCTAGAATGATGAGCGAATCAGGTGTCCCCCGTACCGTCTTCTGCTTTTGACTTTGACTGCCTACTCGAGAGAATCCCAATCTATTCCGATATATACCGTAAATTAAATGATCACATAATTCCTGAAATTCAGCACTATTTATCTCTTCGAGCGCATTAACAATAGACTGTAGTCTGGCCATAAGGGTTCCCCAAGAATTTGATTAGTAAAACAATTTAGGTCGTGGGGTAGATAGTACCAACACCATTGAGATAATTCATAATTCGAATATTGAATGCATATATATATACCGCCACCTAGGTGAGATCACTCAAAACGCCCGAGCACCCGCTTAGGCGTTTTCATTTACACTAAAACAACAGAAAGGAGCCATTATGAATATTGGCTATGCCCGCGTATCTACGCAGGATCAGAACCTCGATCTACAAAATGATGCACTCAAAACTGCAGGCTGTGAGAAGATTTGTACAGACAAAATGAGTGGAGCAAAAACTGATAGACCCGGGTTGGATAAAATCATGGGATTCATCAGGAAAGGTGACACCCTTGTAGTATGGAAACTTGATCGACTTGGAAGATCACTAAAACACTTAATCCAAGTTATGAACATGCTAGAGGAGAGAGAGATATACTTCAAAAGCGTTCAGGAGAGCCTGGATACATCAACTCCTGGCGGAAAACTCATATTCCATGTATTTGGAGCATTAGCTGAGTTCGAGCGAGACATCATTCGTGAAAGAACATTGGCAGGGTTGGCTGCAGCTCGTGCAAGAGGAAGGAAAGGTGGTCGTCCCCGGAAACTCTCAAAGAAGCAGGTAGAGATGGCGAGGAACCTGATGAAGGATGTCAGTATTCCAATTGCTGAGATATGCGAAACCCTTGGAGTCTCGAAGGCGACCTTATACCGCTACATCGGCAAGGAACAATCATGAGTTTCTGGAAAGCATTCTTCGTGCCCTTCAGGTTATTCTTGGGAGCTGTAATCTTCTTTCTGATCTTTAATCCAGGAACCCTGTTAGCTGTTCTTGCATATTTGTGGCATCTGATCACAACCAGTTGGATTGCCAGTGCGGTTGTTTCTATAATTGTACTCGGATTTGTATTGAATAATGACTAGGTGGGGGAAAACCCCACATGAGGATCGAAATATTAGGTTTGCACGGGGGAACCTAGTTCAGAATAATAAAGTACGGTCACTTCTTTTCGTGCCCACCCCCTTTGACTTCACCTTGTAAGTAACAAGCTCGGCACTAAATTCTGAGTAAGTTTTACCAATACCATCGAAAGTGTTAACTGTAGGGAGAATTCATTTCTAGTGAAAGAAAACCAACACATAGAATGGAAATCATCTTGGCGAGATGAGTATTTAAAATGGCTCTGCGGCTTCGCCAATGCCCATGGTGGTATCCTGGAGATCGGCCGGGCTGATGACGGATCCCCCGTAGGTCTACCCAATACTGATAGGTTACTCGAAGAACTACCCAATAAGATCAGGGACATCTTAGGGATCGTACCAGATGTGGATCTGATACAGGAAGACGGCAAAGACCTGATCCGCATACGCGTTGCAGCGCACTCACATCCCATCAGCTACAAAGGACAGTACCACTATCGCAGTGGCAGTACCAAACAGGAACTAAAAGGTGCTGCACTGAGTCGCTTTCTGTTAAGCAAAGTTGGCAAGTATTGGGACAGTACACCGGTACCCAATGTGACGGTTGATGATCTTAAGCAGGAAGCACTAACTGCATTCCGTAAGGCCGCCACGCGTAGTCAACGTGTTAATGCAGACACACTTGCCGAGGACGACAATACGCTGCTAGATCGATTGCATCTACTGGAAAATAACCACCTTAAACAAGCTGCTGTCATTCTCTTCCATCCGGATCCGGAGCGCTTCACAACGGGTGCTTACATAAAGACCGGCTATTTCGAGACTAATTCTGATCTCCGGTACCAGGATGAGATTCAAGGACCTGCGTTCCTGCAACCGGACCGAACAATTGAAACCCTAATGGCTAAATATCTCAAAGCACTCATCTCTTATGAAGGGTTGCAGCGTGTTGAGTCTTACCCTATGCCGATAGAGGCATTACGTGAGGCAATATTGAACGCTGTTGCTCACAAAGATTACAGCAGTGGAGCCCCGATACAGATTAGTGTCTACCCTGATAAGTTGATGATCTGGAATCCAGGGCAATTACCAGGTGATTGGACCGTTGAGAATCTATTACAGAAACACTCGTCAAAACCATATAACCCCGATATCGCCAATACTTTCTATCGTGCCGGCATGATTGAAGCCTGGGGGCGGGGAATTGAGCGGATCATGGATGCCTGTCAAGCAGCTGAGGTTCCTATACCTGAGATCAAGTTTGAGACGGGTGGACTGTGGGTAACATTTCATTATCCTGAAGAGCACAAGAGTTTACACGGTACCGGGACGACTACCCAAGAAACTACCCAAGAAACTACCCAAGAAACTACCC
>JABMQQ010000178.1 GCA_013202495.1 Fidelibacterota bacterium
ACTTGTCTCTTCTGATTGAAATTTTGCTGCATAGGCGATGAGACCTGTTGCAGTCGCATATTCTGGACTATCGATCCGTTCTGTCGCATCAATAAAACCGATGGGGCTGCCCAGGCGGACAGGCAAATCAAACACGCGTTTTGCCAGAGGGATAATTCCAGGAATCTTTGAGCCACCCCCGGTAAACACCAGGCCAGAGTTCAGGTGCTTTATCATGCCATTCTCTTCGAGATTGGCTTTGACCATTCTCAGCGTCTCATCCATACGAGCTTCGATGTACATTGAGAATTCGGATTCGTTAATATTACGGTCCTGACGGCCACCAACGCCTTTCACATCAAAAACCTTATCCACTTCAGTTTCAGCGGTGAAGCAATGACCAAATTTGAGCTTGAGTTCGTCGGCTTGTTCATCTGTAATCCTGAGAATACCGGCAATATCTGATGTGACCTGATTGCCACCAAAGGGGAGAGAGACGGTATGCTCAACACCAAATTTGGAAATGACAATGGCATCTGTGGTCCCAGCACCAATATCGATGAGACCCACACCAACTTTCTTTTCTTCTTCAGTTAAGACAGATTGTGCTGAGGCGATAGGCTCCAGGACAAAGTCTTTGACCTGACAACCTGCATGGCGTACTGCAGTAATAATGTTTTTCGTACTAGCTGTGGCTGAAGTGACAAGATGAACCTGAGCTTCAAGTCTGCGACCTGTCATCCCAACTGGATTACGCAATCCTGCTTCATCATCCACGGTAAATTGTTGTGGAATTACATGGATGATTCTACGGCCATTGGGAAGACCAACAGCTTTGGCTGATTCGATAACCCGGTCAACATCTTCCTGGGAAATCTTTAACTCTTTTTCCATACCTCGATTGGAAAGATCAGCAATACCGATAACACCCGTTGCATTTAGGCTGGCGATATGCTCTCCTGCAATACCGACGGTAATTTGCCCAGCTTTAATACCGGCACTTGCTTCGATATCATCCAGGGCAGTGCGTATCGCCTTGGCAGTGGCTTCGATGTCAACAATTGTTCCACGCCGAAGTCCTGTGGAGGGCGAGCTACTGAGTCCGACCACCTTAAGTATATCTTCATGATCCGGTTCTGCTGCGATGGCGCATACCTTCGATGTCCCTATGTCTACGGCTATGTATATTCCACGGCTGTTCATCGTGATTCTCGCTCCTTTACGATGACCTGACGATCAAATCGCAGATCGATATACTGATAGGGACTGATGATCCCTGAATCTGATTCTTCGGATATAAATTTTTCCAGAATGATGCTATTCACAATGGCATCATCCTCGTTACCCAGAAATACTGAGGTCCCGTGTGTGGCTGATATCAGCTTGATGCCGCGTCTGTCATAGGAAATCTCAGAAATATCAAGATATAGATTTTGATGTTCTTTGCGAATCTTCTTGAGGAAACTGACGAGCATCTGAACTGTCTCATCTGGAATGATCAGGCCAATATCAGTGCTTGGTACTTCCACATTGATCCCGGTAATGATGGGTAAATTGTAAAGCATCCCCTTGTCAGGCAATGGTAGTAGAATGGCCTTTTCATCAAGGGTCATGATTTCCTGAATAGCGATATAGGCTACAGGAAGAACATCATATAGATAGATATCGAGAGAATGAGGATAATTTCTGGTGGCTTTTGCACTCCGAATGAGTGGATATTCCAGAAAACTTTCCTGAATTTCTCTAAGGTCTAGCTCCATGAGTGAGTTACCCAGGTAAACTTCAGTAAGACTCTTCACCCGTTCAGGGCTCATTGTGCGTTGCCCATAAAGATTAATGGCTTCAACTTCATCACTTCTGAGCAACGTCGCATATGCCATACTCAAAAAACCTAACAGCACCACTGTTACAAGCAGTCCTGCTGAGAAAATCCAACTCAGGGGTGGAATAATATATGTAGATGACTTGACCACTTACTTGCCTTCCTTCAGGAAAAGTCCATGTAGTTTCCAGATGTCGCCAGCCCCCATGGTAATGACCAGATCATTGCCCTGCAGTTTGGGGTTCAAAAATTCGTAGACATCTTCAATGTGAGAGAGAAGCTGAATTTTATCACTTCCTTGTTTTAGAATCAAATCAGATGTTACTCCAGAGATAGGAAGTTCGCGGGCTGGATAAATATCAGTCAGGATAGCGATATCTGCTATTTCCAGTGCAGCTGCAAATTCCTGAGCAAAATCTTTGGTTCTGGAATATAAATGAGGTTGAAATACGGCAATAATTCGTGAGGTTGCCCATCCACTACGAGCTGCCAATAGGGTGGCTTCTATCTCTGAAGGATGATGGGCATAATCATCGACAAATTGGACCCCATCTTTGGAACCCTTGAGTTGGAATCGGCGCTCCACACCCTGGAAGGACTCTAGTCCAGCTTTGATATGCTTGAAATCAATACCCATCTGATATGCGAGTGTGCATGCGCCCAGGGCATTCATGACATTGTGATCACCAGGCATATTGAGAACGATGTTACCCAACGTTTTACCACGTTTTACCACAGTAAACTTGCTGGTGAAGGAGTTTACTTCAATGTCAATGGCCCGATAATCAGGCATATTGGTTAAACCATAGCTGATGACCGGGTGAGGGCTGCGGTTGGCAAGTTGAAGCAATTCTGGGTCATCACCCTGCAAGACAAGCTGTCCTGAATCATCCAGTTTGGATATGAACTCAAGAAAGGTGTCGCGGACATCTTGCAAATCTTTGTAGATATCCAGATGATCCGCTTCAAGGGTAGTCACAATGATCTGGGTGGGTTTAAGTGCCAGAAACGACCGGTCATATTCATCAGCTTCAACAACAATGTGATTCTGTTTGCCAAGACGTAGATTTGATTTCAGGTCTGGGAGGATTCCACCAACCAGTATACTTGGATCGAGCCCTGCTGCGATCAGAATCTGGCCACACATACCTGTTGTAGTTGTTTTTCCATGAGTACCGGCAATCGCCAGGGTGTTTTCGTACGAATCTGCTATCTGACCCAGCAATTCAGCTCGACGAATTTCAGGGATACCCTGAGACTCAGCATATACTCGCTCAGGATTATCAGGTTTTACAGCACTTGAGTAAACGACCAAGTCTGCACCTTCAGCATGACTTGCTGCATGACCCATGAATACTTGAATCTCGGCTTTTCTAAGAGAATTGAGTAATTCACTATCCATTTGATCAGATCCAGAGACCTGCTTACCCTGTTGCTTGAGTAAGAGAGCGAGAGCACTCATCCCAATTCCGCCGATACCGACAAAATGAATATGTCTGGCTGACTTAAGCACTGGTACTCGCAATTCTTATGATGTGGTCACAGATTTCTTGTGTGGCTTGAGGGCGACTGAGGGCAGCTGATGCTTTGGCCATGCCACTAAGTTTTTCTTTGTCCGTGAATATGTCAGTGAGCAGAGGGAGAAATGCGCCTTCAGCAAGTTCAGGTTCAAGAATAACCCTGGCTGCACCAGCTTTTTCCTGACTTCTTGCATTAAATTCTTGATGATTCGCTGCTGCGCTGGGCAGGGGAATCAATATTGAGGGTAATCCAAAGTGATTGATCTCCGTAAGCGTCATTGCACCTGCACGACAGACCATTAAATCGGCTATGGAATAAGCCTTATCCATCTCCTTGATAAATGGTTTGAGAACGATGCGAGGATTCGTACCAATCTGCTTCTGGCAGAATTCGAAATCAGCTTTGCCTGTTTGCCACAGGACTTGCATCCCCAGCTTTTCCAGGTATTTGGCGATGCGATCAATAAAATGTCGATTGATTGCTCTGGCACCTTGAGACCCACCCACAATAAAGAGGGTAGGAATCTCAGGGTTTAAGCCGAATAATTTCGCGGATTCACTGCGATCACTTTTACCTCCCATAAAACGAATGGGATTACCTGTCTGAAGCGTTTGAGAGCCTTTGAGATATTGACTGGCGTCTTCGTAGGTGAGGAATACCTGTCTGGCCTTGGGTGCAAAAAGACGTGTCACCATCCCGGGATAGCTATTTTGCTCCTGGAGGACGATGGGAATGTGGTTTCGCAGTGATTGTCTTACCGGTACAGCACTGGCATAACCACCGGTTCCTACAGTAATGTGTGGATCAAAAGCGCGCAAAGCTTTGTTGGCTTTGATAATGGATGCAATCAACCGGCCGGGCAGTAAAATGTTGTGTTTGAGACCCGCCAGAGATATTGATCTCGAAAGTCCACGGATGGGCAGAGTTTCAAGCTTAAACCCAGCTTCTGGAATTAGACGCGTTTCCATCCCATAATCGCTTCCAAAGAATAGGACTTCCACGTCAGAAAATGCGCTCTCTCTAGCAACGCATTCCTGCAATCTTTCAGCAATGGCAAGAGCTGGAATGATATGTCCACCGGTTCCACCACCTGCAAATGCGACTCGCAACATATTATTAGAAGTCAATGTTCAATACCCTTTCGGATGATAAAATTTTACCTGACTCGTTATTTGAGGAAATGTTGAACAGGATCCCCAACATCACTGCAGTAGCCAATAGATTTGAACCTCCATAGGAAATAAGTGGGAGGGGGAGACCTGTTGTGGGTAAAAATCCCGTGACGACACCGATATTTACCATGGCAAAACTGAATAGAGAGAAACTGATACCGATGGCGAGGAGCATACTGAATGAATCAGCTGAATTTCTGGCAATTCTCAATCCTCTCAAGAAGAGCAGCAAAAAGAGAAGTAGAAAGAAGGACGATCCAATAAATCCAAATTCTTCACCGAGAATACTAAAGACGAAGTCAGTGTGTGGCTCAGGGAGAAATAGATCTTTAACATAACTATTACCCAGACCAACACCCCCTATACCTCCATGAGCCAGACCCATGAGAGAGTGATGTACCTGGAAACCTTCATTGGCCACATCCACATTATCACTAAAGAAAGTCATGATGCGTTTCCACATATATGGCCTGCTCCAGGCAAAGACGAGGGCTGTAATGGAGCCAACTGATAAAAAGGCAGAAATATGACTGATCTGAACATTGCCGAGATAGAATAGAATTAGACACAGCATCATAATCATGAGTGATGATGAAAGATCCGGCTGAATGGCAATGAGTGCTACGACAGTAGAAACAATCAGGAAGGCTGGCAGGACACTTGTCTTGAAATCATGAAGCGTCTCCTGGTTGCGGTGCAGATAATCTGCGATATAAATGATCATTCCAAGTCGCACAAAATCAGCTACCTGGAAACTAAAACCACCTAGATATAACCATCTGGCCGGATGTGTCATTCCCATCGACTTATTATAGATCAGTACACCGACCAACAATACATACATACCGATGAGAATGAAGTAGCGGAGATGTCTGAAATATTGATGAGGAAATCTGGAAAAGATGATGCCCAATATGACGGCGATGGTGCCATTCATCAGGTGACGTTTTAGATAATGTGATGAATCAGCATGTTGAGAAGTGGAAGCGGAGTACATCACTACAGAACCAGCAACAAAAAGTATAATAACTATGATAAACAATACTTTATCCAGGTGAAAATATTTCACATTGTCCACCCTTCATGGGCCTGGATGAGGGTGCGGAAATGATCACCACGGACTTCAAAATTTTCAAATTGATCAAAACTTGCACAGGCCGGAGAGAGGAGTAAAACATCACCCTCTTCACCGTGATCAAGACAGTAATTTATGGCTGATTCGATGGTTTCAACCTTACGTGTTGGTAAGGCTGGACTTATCTGGGTCTCAATGATATCTGAAGCTGTTCCCACCAGGAGAACTTCTCGAGTCGATGCTTCTAACTGTGATATCAGTGTTGTGAAGTCACCACCCTTGTCCTTGCCACCCAGGATAAGCCAGAGGGGCTGGGGAAAGCTGTGAATTGCCACCTCGGTTGAAGCAATATTGGTAGCTTTTGAATCATTGTAACAGCGGATGCCCTTGATTTTACCGACATACTCAATTCGATGTGGGACGGCTGAAAAAGTCATTAGTCCCTGAGCCAAAATTTCAGGATCGGTAATAAAATCCATGACAGCTGCGACAGCGGCCAGGGCATTGCTTAAATTATGCTTTCCAGGCAGAGGCAGTGCTTTGGCAGGCAGGATAGGACTCCATTCACCGTCTTTCATGATACCAATTATACCTTCTGCCAACATGGCATCGCCACCAGAGGGGCTAGAAACTGAAAAATAGCGGCTTTCATCGACAAGGAGGACATGACGAGACAATTCTGGATCGTCTCTGTTGATGACGGCTGTACAGGTTTCGTCTAAATTTCTAAGTATCCCCAGTTTTGATTCATAATAGGCCGTCAGACTGGGATATCTGTCGAGATGATCAGGAGTGAGATTCAGGATTACAGCGACATTCGGTTTGAAGGTGTCGATATTATCCAGCTGAAAACTGCTGACCTCTAAAACAAAGATAGGCTTTGCTGATTCTTGATTCAGACTATCCATCAACACTTCAGACGCTGCCACACCTACGTTCCCACCAAGGAAACTGTCGTATCCGGCGGTTTTTAAAAGGTGGTGAATAAGATTTACAGTAGTTGTCTTTCCATTTGACCCGGTAACGGCAATAATTGGAGCATCAATAAACCAGGAAGTGAGCTCAATTTCGGAGTAGAGCGGAATACTTTTACTTCTGATCTTTTGAATGATGTCAGCATTCTCAGGGATGCCTGGACTCACGACCACAAAATCACTTTCCAGGACATCAGGGGAATGATAGCCAAATTCGAATTCAGCTTTTATGTCACCTAGAATCTGACGTTTATCCGCATCAAACTTATCAGCGTCAAATTCGCTGACGAGAACTTTTGCACCAAAATGCCGGAGTAAACGTGCTGCACCCATGGCAGAACGTTGGCTGCCCAGGATGGTGACGTTTTTACCTGTAATCTCAGATGGTTTCATATTACCTGATCTTAAATGTTGTCAGTGTTAAAAAGGCAAACAGGATTCCCAGGATCCAGAATCGAATCACAACTTTGTTCTCATCCCAACCCTTGAGCTCAAAATGATGGTGAATCGGCGCCATGCGAAATAGCCGACGCCCTTCACCATACTTCTTCTTTGTATATTTGAAATAGCGCACTTGAATGATCACAGAGATGGACTCAATGATGAAGACACCACCTGCAAAAGGCAGCAGGAACTCTTTCTTCAGCATGACCGCTACCGCCCCAAGTGCGGCACCAAGAGCCAGCGACCCGGTATCGCCCATAAAGACCTCTGCAGGTCGGGCGTTGTACCAGAGAAAACCAAGCGAAGCTCCAATAAGTGCCGCA
>JABMQQ010000179.1 GCA_013202495.1 Fidelibacterota bacterium
ATGATCTCATGGCTTCTATTTTGGATCTTGACCCAGCTATCAATGACGGTAGCTTAGATTCCGTAAGGGTAATGTTGTCGACGGAATAGGTTTTAGATACAAAATCGGGGATACTGGCGGGATACCGACTGTTTCACTATCCCGTAACTAATTAATTTACCGCTCTCGTAACGCTCTTTACATGCCCAGGCATATATTGGGTCAGGAAGGTGATTAGACTGGCGTTAGCGTCGAATCTGAGAGAATATCCTACTCATATATGACCATCAATAAGCCCCCCTTGAACTGCCAGAATGAGCTTTCGGGATAGTTTTAGGGATACCCGTCTCCTTCAAACCTTCTGAAACCCTCATGATACAACAATTAAATATTGAATCACAGCTGATCTACAATCAATTGGCATGAGAATTTTCTCTAGGTGCTTAATTTAGTTTAAGCTGGATGTTTCAGGAGCCTGGGTATGCAACGGAAACGATGTATATTATTGAGGTATAATAAAAAATTCATTTATAGTATTATTACTAATTTTTTGAGGGGTTTTATGAAGACCAAACATCTCAGTTATTTACTAATTCTAATCATTAGTATTCCACTAACAATCAGAGCTCAACCTAAACAATTCTTTCCAAATGGCACGTACAACGAGGCTATCCCAACACCTGCCAGCATCCTCGGTTTTGACATTGGCGACAAACCAGCCCGGCACCATGAAGTTATTAAATTTTTCAAAGTACAGGCAGAGACCTCACCACGAGCCCAGTATTTTGAGGCTGGAGAGACCCATGAAAAAAGGCTACTGGGATACTTGGTTGTTAGCTCTGAAAAAAACATGACCAATCTCGATAAAATTAAAACCCAATTGAATAAACTTGCTGATCCTCGCAAGAACCACAGTATTAATCTGAATACAACAAAAGGTGTTGCCTGGATGATGTATTCTATCCACGGGGATGAACTATCAGGGACAGATGCTGCTATTCAGCTAGCATATCAGTTAACCGCTGGTACTGATAAACAGACCATGAAAATTCTTGACGAACTTGTGGTGGGTATCGACCCCATGGAAAATCCCGATGGACGTGAACGTCACCTGGCACAGCTACAACAATGGGGAAGTGATATTCCCAATTCCGATGCCCAGGGGATCGATCACAATGGTATCTGGCCATATGGTAGAGGTAATCACTATTTTTTTTGATCTAAACCGAGACTGGTTTGTCCTGGCTAACCCAGAAAGCCGCGCGCGCATAAAAGCTCTCACTGAGTGGAACCCGCAGCTTGTTGTGGATGCTCATGAAATGGGTTCATACAGTACCTTTCTATTCAATCCACCGCGTGAGCCAATCAATTCTAATGTGAACAAAAGCGCACGCAAATGGTGGCAGGTATTTTCTAAGGAACAGGCAGAAGCCCTTGATGAATTTGGCTGGAGTTATTACACACGATCTTGGTATGATGATTTATTTCCTGGCTATGGTAGTGCTATGCCGAATTATTGGGGCAGTGTGGGCCTTTTGTATGAACAATCCCAGACAGATGGTTCATTGGTAAAAAAACCTTCCGATAAGATGTCCACTTTTAAGGATGCGGTGCACAGACAGTTCATAAGCTCGATGTCAAATCTTGCTACTGCTGCAGAAAATCGTGTAGCCCTGTTGCAAGACTTTCAGTCAGTACGGAAAAATGCCTCTGCAATCAAGGGAGCCTATTACATTCCCACCCACAGCAATCCCAGCCGAGTAGAGCGTCTTGTTGAACGACTTTTAATGTGTGGTATTGAAGTTTATAAATCGGATAAATCCTTGACTCGATTCAAAGGGCAAGGTCATGATGGGAAACCCTACGAGGGTTCTAGCCTTCCACCTGATAGCTATATCATTCCTCTCGGTCAACCACTGGGGTATCTGGTAAAGGCGATTCTTGAATTTGATCCCCGTATGTTGAATAGTGTTCTGCAAAAAGAATTTACTGATCTGCAAAAAGGCAAAGGAACACATCTATACGAAGTTACGGCTTGGTCAATGTTGCTGGCCTATGATGTAGATGCCTATTATTCCAAAAAGACAAGTATCAAAGATGCCAGGCTTGTTAAAAATATTGAATCACGTTCGGGCTCTCTGCATTATGCAAAGAATGCCACAGTTTTTGTCTGCTCATATGATGATGACCAGGTGATTCCTGCCTTACTGGAAATGTACAATAAAGGACTGAAAGTACGCTCAGCGACAGAACCGTTTGAAGCAGATGGGAAAAAATATGACCGTGGCACCTTGCTGCTGCGTGTCAATGAAAACGACGGTCAATTGGCAGAAACGCTCAAAGGAATAGCCCAAACAAATCGTGTGGATATTTACGGTATCAAAAGTATGCGTATAAATAATGGACCGGATTTGGGTGGTGACGAATTTATGCTTCTTGAAAGCCCGCGAATCGCTTTGCTGACTGGTCCTGATCTTTCTGCTAATAGTATCGGTACAACCTGGTATCTTTTGGATTACGAATTAAAAACTCGATTTTCCCTTATCAATCACGATCATTTTTCAGCTTTTGATCTAAGGAAATACAACGTCCTCATTATTCCAGATACCTGGGGTGATCTGAAAACCTACCACAATATTCTTGGCGAAGCTGGCCTTGTCAAACTCAAGGACTGGGTGAAAGATGGTGGAACTTTGATAGGAATAAATGGAGGTGCGACTTTTTTAGCCGATTCATCCGCAGGTTTTAGTCAGGTGCAGCTCAAGCGTCAGGCATTAAAGGAGCTACCGTTATACGAAGAAGCATTGATCGAGGAAAAATCAGCTCAGCAGAAAATAGATAGCCTAGTAGTTTGGGAGGGTAAGACTCAAGCTAAAACCAAACAACCCGAACAGGATAAAATTGAGCTTGAAAAACTGAAAGTAGTTGACGAGCGGGGTCGTTTGTTCCAGCCGCGTGGTACCATTATGAATGTTCAACTTGATCCAGAGCATTGGCTAAACTTTGGTGCAGGAATTTCAGTGCCAGTTACGATTTATTCTTCTTTTGCCTTTCTATCGAAAATGCCGATAGAAACCCCGGCACGTTATATGGGAGCAGATAAACTGAGACTTTCCGGGTTGCTTTGGCCTGAAGCCAAAGAACGTTGGGCAGAAACTGCTTATACCACCAGGGAAGCAAGTGGTAAAGGTCAGATCATTCTGTTCGCCAACGACCCAAATTATCGATCATATTTTTACGGTTCAACACGATTGTTGTTAAACGCCATGTTGTTGGGGCTGGGGATGGGCACTAATGTTGGAGTTGATTGGTAGTAAACACATAATACATTAAAATCATTACGAAGTTCAACCTGGAAAAAATTGCACTACCCCTGGTTTAGGAGACACTCACTAAGGTAAATTTTAAGCTATAAAGGGAGTGCGTGAAAGGCGGCGGTTAACAGGGGTTTTTGCCTGTTTCGGGATACTGACGGGATACCACTTTTTCCATCTTCCATGAAACTGTTACACAATAAGGGTCTTAGGTATCAGGGCAATTGACTAGGAATCAACTGGCAGACTCTTCTCTGAGTGAAAAATCTCTCTTAATCCTCAGCTATCAGTTCCCGAAACCTGGGATCATCACGTATAGGATCATACATGGTGTTTAATACTAAATCATAATGGTTGACTGGACCAGGGATGGATAATAGTTTTTCAATCAATTCAAGAGCTTTATCATTTTCTTGCATTATACAATATGTGTACAGTTTAAACTGTAATACAAATGAACCCCAGTAGGCATCCCGTGACAAAGGTAAAGATTTTTCTGCTAGATCGAGCTCATTTGAAGCCGACTTTCTGTCTCCCAGTCTGGCTAACCCCATCGCTAGGTATAAGTGAGCCCAAGCATTACTTGGGTTTATTTTTAACAAAGCTGAAGATTCTATTATTAG
>JABMQQ010000180.1 GCA_013202495.1 Fidelibacterota bacterium
AATGTCGACAAAGGAGTGATCATTTTTTTCATCATATCACCTAGAAATTCACTTTAACGGTCAGATCAATCTGACGAGGTTCTGAATAATAATACGGTCTATCATAGATAGTCAATGAACTGCTTCCGTTTGCGATGGCTCTGGTAGCATCACGACCGGGATCTGTAGCACTTCCCGTTTCTTCATATATATCTATGATATTTTCCCGATTTAAGATATTCCGAATAATGAGACCAGTGGATAAATTCAATCCAGCATAACTGATGGTTTTCCTGATGGCCATATTTGTCTCAATAAACCAGGGCATACGCTCAGAATTTGTGGCTCCATTACGATTCAGATTGATATCAAACGGTGTGTATGGCGCACCTGAGATCCCAACCAGGGTCACATGGACAGCCGTCTTATTAAGAGGAAATATCCCGAATATCCGTGGGGAATTCTTCTTATTAAATTGATAGCCACCTGTCATGGTCAGATTGTGAGTACGATCATAGGGCATCAACACTTCTTTCTTGGGCATGGATTCAGGCGTGTCTGAAGACCGATAACCCTGCCAGGGATCGGCACGGTTGGCTGTAGCCTGGGAAAGTGTGTATTGAATATCGGTTGACCAGGCTGTACCACCCCGTTTGATAAGGCGTAAATCCAGACCGCGCGCTGAGGCATAGTCGTAATTCACAACCACTGAATAGCTATAAGGGAAGGCCTGAACACGCTCGGTGGATCCAAGATCAGAATAGTCTTTGGACCACCCCACAACCCCCAGTTTCCAGAATTCCACAAACTCCCAGTTCAAACCGAACTCATAGGCTGTAGATCCTTGAGCTTGAACATGGCTATTTCCCACAATGGGAAGCGCTGTGGTCAAATCATTTGCATCATTAAGATAGATATTGCGATAGTCCAAATTCTGATAATAACGACCATACCCAAAAGTAAAGGTAGCTTTATCGGTAATCACGTGAGAAATACTCAAGCGAGGTGACCATAAGACGTTCCAATCAGTGGGTACTGACCCAGATGTTTTTTCACGAGGATCTGCCCAGGAACTATCCAGAGAGTTCTGAATATCAAAGCGGATACCCGCATTAATAGTCATCCAGGGATATTCAATCTTATCCTGGAGATAGGCGCTGATCTCAATGGGAGATTTCTCTCCAGTCCCATAGATAAACTCTTCCAGGAATCCATCGCGTTCAATGGAATCAGGTAACCCATAGGTTTCACCATAAGGTGGATTTAACCAGGGTAATTGCGTTTCATCAAAGGTGATGAGATGTCGTTTGAGGTCGATTCCACCCCGTAGCTGATGATGCTTATTCACACGGCTGGTGATATCAAATTTAATTTCATCGGTGACACTCTTGGTGTGATGTCGATAACGATCTGCTCCACCAGATCCGTACTCATAATACATGATATAGTATAGTGAATCGCGCATGGCTGCAAACTCGGCAGAACTCATCCCTGCTGGTGATGAGAATTGCTCATAAGTTGAATCAGGATAGTACATAAACTGGAAGGGTGTGTACTGACCTTCAGCAAGATGCTCACCTAATTCATCGCCAAGACGCCAGGTATGGATTTTTCCATCTTTATCAGAATATTCAAGCGAATCCAATGGATCAATAAGATTGCCATTTGAGAGTCTTCGAAAGGAAAGCAAAGTTCCGTTGTCATCAAAAATTTCTTCCAGGAAGATATCTTCGATCTTGATCCTATCGTATGGTCCAATGGCGATTTGTTCACCATGCTCCAGGATGATATGCAATTCGGTTGAATCATAGCTGGCGGTACCAATATGGTTCGCCTGGCGCCAGTAATAGGTGATCATGGTTCTTAAGCAACCTGGTCCCCAGGATTCAAAATAGATTTCTTTATTTTCATCGTTAGCAATAGAAACTCCCGGACCATATTTTTGGTCATTCTCAAAAGGAATATCACAATCTCCCCGATAGTCAACTCCGTTATGGAGACCACGAGCTTCTGTCCCGATTTTATATTCTACCCAGTCTGGATAGCCATCGCCGTCCATATCACCATCCTCAACATCAATTTCCATCTCCTGGGTGAAGCGAGATGCACTGAGTGTGTAATATGTTTTTTCATTGAGTTGGTGACGAAATTCTAAATGAAATCTTTCTGAGAACTTGTGATTCACATTCTTGTTCTCTTCATAAAATTGATTCCAGGGATTAAAGGTCTTGAATTTTGAATCCACCATCCAGTGCGAAAAGTTCAGGAATTTGTATGAATCAATTTTCCAATGTATCTTAGTAAAGATATCAAAGGTTTTATCATACCCAAAGGCTCTCCATCCCTCATAACGATCTAACCAGTGCACTTTATTGGCCTGGTTAATTCTATTACCTGGATCTCCTTCGATATACACTTTGTCATCAAAGTTAAACACATCATAGGAACTGCTGGAGTAATCGGCAGCCACGTGAAAAGTAAGGTTGCTCATCCCCGGAATGACTGGACCGGAAAAAGATCCGGAATATTCTTTATAGTCTCTGAGACGATCCTGTTCTGAACTCAGGGGTCCAAGATTACTGCCCTTCCATTCAAAGGTTCCTTCGTAATACTCGCCACCTGTGGCAGTAATGATGTTTACAATTTGAGACATGGCATCGCCATATTCAGCATTGAATACACCCGTTTGAGAAATAAGATCCTGGACAGCATGGGTTCCAAGTCTTGTGCCTCTACCAAAGCCTCCACCGTATATGGGATTTTCAATATACATACCGTCAATGGTGTAGCCAATCTCCCCTGAGCGACCACCCCTAACGTGAATTTGCTCAATCCCACGATCAGCAAAACCAGGAATACCATTTTCAGCGCTCTTAATCTGGATGACACCACTCTGGAGGGTCAGCATTTCAGTTAAGTCACGAGCAGGTAAATTTTGAATCTCTTCAGCGGTACGGACGAGTTTTTTTACAGTCACATCTTTTTCAACCAGGGGTCGATCTGCAATCACGGTGACTTCCTGGCCAGCAATAATTTCTTCATCAAGAGAAGCGTTGAGGGGTGTTGTCTGATCCATAACCACGCCCACATCACTATAGGTGACCTTGGCATATCCAATCATCCAGACTTGAACACTATGGACTCCAACTGGCACATTTTGAATATAAAATTCACCTTCGAAGTCGGTAGAACCTCCCAAGCCCAATGCTGCAATCATCACCTGGGCACCAATAATGGGTTCCCCAGTATTGCCATCTGTAATTCGTCCTGAGATGGTTCCTACAGTAGCGGACCAGGCCATGGTAACACTTAACAAAACCAGACTGAATTTTAACCAAACACTTCTCATGAAATCTCCCTGCAGCATTGACGCTATCTTCACATGCATTTTAAAAGCTCAGCATGGTAGAGCCAGAAAACAAAAAGAGGTCAGCTAAGAAGCGACCTCATCTTGATCGGAGTAAAGGGATGTTTTGATTTGTTTAAAACATCCCTTCACACATTCAGATGACCTCTTTATCAATTCAGAGCAATTATTTTACTAGCAGCATCTTTTTAACATCCTGGAATCCCTGAGATTTCAGAGCATAAAAGTAGGCACCACTGGCCAGATCCTTTCCGGCAAATGTAACTTGATGATTTCCAGCCGTCAGGAAACCCTGATGCAGGGTTTGTACTGCGCGGCCAGTAATATCATATACAGTCAGCTCAACCATCCCTGATGTTGGAATACTGAAATCGATGATAGTTGAGGGATTGAAGGGGTTGGGATAGTTCTCTCTCAACTCAAAGCTGACAGGTCGAACTGCTTCATTTTCCACACCCACAGTTGCTGGAGCTAATCTAGTTTTCAAGAAGTAGACGTTATTCAGATAAGCTGCGAAGGTTTCATCGTCTGGCACTGTTTGTTGATTGTAATCAGGCATCTGATACATCATATATACTTCACCATCCACACCAAATCTATTCATGTGTGGGTATGTTTCATCCATGTCAGGATCAAAGGTAAGTGTCTGGTTAACAGATTCACCCCAGGTGGCACCATTATCATCAGAAACAGAAGCCATGACGTCATAATAGGAATAAGAATTTTCGCCAATTGTTACTGTGTCGGAGACAGTATAGTAGGCCATATAGAGCCTATCTTCGACCTCAAGATCAGTTGCCATAGTCACACCATTGGCCTGCCAGCCTCCGTCTCCATAAATCTGCCATCCCAATTGCATACTGGCTATGTAAGTGATACTTACATCAATACCGCCGCTTGAGAGTGCAAAGGCTGCTTCGTCGGCATGAAAATGATAAAGACCATTCTCTTCGGCCCAATAAGGATATACACCATCAGGATCAGAAGGAAGTACAGGGGCTATCACATGGAGACCACCGTCGTCATCAGTGGTAACTTCAGTATCATATCCAATGAAAGGAGTCCAACCTTCTTCAAGATATGCCCAACCGCCTTCACCATCATCAATACTATCAGGGAATACATCCCAGAAGTAATCATTCAGGGTATTGTCGGCGATATAAAACCAATCACTCCAGGTTGCGCCAAAATCGTTGGTTTTTTTAACAAACACGGTGTGATTGCCAATTTCTGTTTCAACGCCCCAAAAAGAAGTCAAAGCATAGTATCCAACACCATCGTCATTGATATCCATGTTTCCATTTGAGGTATAGTTAGCATCAGCTTCAAACCTAAAATCTAGAGAATTTTCTGCGATAAGGGTAGGAGCAGACATGGGTAAGGCAGTTCCCTCCCAGGGACCAGTGGACTGTCCGCGGAAATGAATGCGGTCATTATTTCCAGACCAATCGGAGGCAATTACATTCATCACATAATTTCCATCAAGATCCACATTCTGAGTCGGGACGAGAACCCAGGAATCATGGGAAAGGGGACTTGAATGGATATCTACACCAGGAAACCAGAATCCGCCACCATAGCCAAATAGATCAAAAGTGTAATAAGGACGTCCCCCGTATTCACCACCGCCGCCACCATACTCATTCCAGAGTACGACAGGATAGTCTTCGGCAGCCAGAGCAGAAGGATAACGACCGGCATTGGCGAGACCAAAATTCAAATTAGAATAAGTAGTCCAGGTTTCACCAGCATCGTCTGAAGCGGCCATACCGATGGAGCCAGAGGCTGTACCATCAGTATACTGACGATAAGACATGATAATTTTATCATGGTCGTATGGATTTACTGATATGGGATTGGTCTCAGAGGCAACCATTCCGTAACCATTTTGAGAAGAGTCGACAAGGACAGAATTGCCTTCGCGCAAACCTGTTGTAGTGCCTGCCTGACCTGGAGTAAGGGTAATTCCTTCTCCCTGGGGTTCAATCATTTTAACAAATGCTGCTGATACAACCTCATCAGGTCTGTGCAAATTTGCACCATATAATCCTATGGAAAATGCTCCTATCAGGACTATCGTAACTAACTTTCTCATGTTGCTTCCTTTCGCTTACTACTACTCATTTCAAATTTATCGCATCGACTCGAATCATAATTTACCCCCCTCCCTATTGCAAGATCAAATCGGGGAGAAAACGATTACAAAAATAGCACAGTATATAAGCTTTAGCCAAATACCATTTGCGTAACAACTACTGCAGCAATGATCCCTGCCAGATCAGCCAAAAGCGCCGCTGGGAGAGCATGCCTGGTTTTCTTGACTCCTACTGAACCAAAATAAACAGCCAGGATATAGAAGGTCGTTTCTGTGGAACCTTCCATAATTGCTGCCATCCGGGCCGGTATTGAATCTGGTCCATATGTGTTGATCAATTCAGAGACTATTCCAATGGCTCCACTCCCACTTAAGGGACGCATAAGCGCCATGGGAATCACCTCACCGGGCATCCCAATCCATGAAGTCAGGGGGCTTAGCAAACCAGTGAGTAAATCCAGGGCACCTGATGCCCTGAAAGAACCGATAGCAACCAGGATAGCCACCAGGAACGGAATGATTCGGATAGCCACATTGAATCCTTCTTTGGCTCCTTCTGTGAAAACCTCATAAACTTTAACCTTCTTATACCAACCGTGTCCTACAATGGCTAAAATCAATAGTGGGATTGCGATGGCTGATACGCCATTAATAACTCCTTGAAACATATCAGACCTCCTTCCCTTCTACCTTTGGCATTTGGTACTTGGGAAGCTTTTGCAAAATCTTGATGGCTATAATAGCCACAGTGGTGGACACGCCTGTAGCCAGAATGACAGGTCCGATTATTTCAGCAGGATTTGAGGCGTTGGCTGCAGCCCGAATCCCAATCACGGTAGCGGGTATAAATGTCACTGACGAGGTATTGAGGGCCATAAAAGTTGCCATGGCATTGGTGGCAGTATCTTTGACCTTATTCAGTTTCTGTAATTCCTGCATGGCTTTGAGTCCCAGGGGTGTGGCTGCATTTCCCAGACCCAGCATGTTTGCAGCAATGTTCATCACCATGGCACCCATGGCAGGGTGATCTGGTGGGACATCTGGAAATAGTCTCACCATCACAGGGCGAACCGCTCTTGCGAATAGCTTGACCAGTCCGGACTCTTCAGCAATTTTCATGAGACCCAGCCAGAGGGCCATAATACCAATGAGACCCATGGCCAGATTGACTGAAGCCTTGGCCGAATTGAAGAGACCTTTGGTAAGATCAGTGAGGGGAATAAAGCTGGGGTTCATAATCAGCCCCTCAGCACTACTATAATCCAAACCCAGACATTGAAATCCGGCTACCAGAATTCCACCGGCCATCAACACAATCCAGATGGTATTAATCATTTTGCTTTCCTTTATCAGACTTTGAAAATTTTGATTTAGCTTTTTCCATATATTTATCCATCATCTTCTTGCGACGCAGACGAAAAATAATGGCAAAAATCATGATGCCGATGGCATAGCCAATTGCAGCAGCGAGTGACATGTATATCTCCTAATGGGGCTTAAACTAATTGAATCAGGGATGAATAAAATCAGTTAATGATTTAAAGGCAAAAAAGGTTGGGAAAGTCGCCTACAGAACCGCTTAGGTCTTATTCTAAGATTGGTTAAATATGACTAATTATATCAGGTATTCATTGCTTTATGTGGGATTTAGAATCCCAGAGGGCCGCTGCTATCTTTCGGGCTGAAGGATGGCCAGTTTCAGGATTTTATTCCCTAGGTCGGGTACCTCGATGTGGACAATATAGACACCACTGGCAACGAGTGAGCCGTGCTCATTGAGCAGATCCCAATATTCATAAGTGCCTAGCTCGTGATCAAAACGCCTGACCATAAATCCACCCAGGCTATAGATGCGAATGGTGCAGGGTTGCTCAGGCAGATTGCATAAAGTGACATATGGATCAAATATACTGGATTGTTCTGACTGATACCCGAAATAAGGATTGGGGAAAACCTGTATCATATCCAAAGCATCTTCATCATAGGCTGTTCCCGCCACCTCAGTGCTCCAGCTATACACATCCACTCCAGCTTTTACTGGATTCAGGAATTGGATGGAGACCATATCACCAATGGAAAACTTTGATTCATCATCGAACTGCCAGGTCCAACCTGCATGGGGATTGCTGAAGAGTGAATCAACTTCTGACCCATAGATTGCATAGTCACGATCGAAAATGATCACCCAATCCAGGTCAAGGGTATTCTCCCAATCGTCTTTAGTCGTATCTTGGTTACCACCGCTCCTATTATTGTCATTGATCCCAACACAAAGTTGAATATTGCGTTCAATATCCCACACTTCATAGGGGATATGGATAAGCACAGGGTTATAGCCTGTAGCGGCTGCATAAAGCGAGGCGGTCTGACCTGCTTCAGTAAAGCGGAGTTCAATATCTGATTGAAGAAACTCGAGGTTGGATGAGCCTCCTCCAATAAAGGGGGGCAACAAAACGGCTATGGGATCCCCACCCGCAGGACCAAATTGGGAGTCTTTATCTACGAAGAAAATGCTGTGCGATTCTCTAAACGTAACATCAAACCAGGTTACATCCCCAACCTCCCGAATGGAATACTCCGGTAGTTCCCACCACTCCAGAGCCGGCATAATATCATTCAGGAGGACAGTATCACTCCCCATGATTAACAAACTGTCGACGCCACCGGGAGACACAGCCAGATAGCTTTCGATCCAGGAGGAATCACCCCTAACATTGATGGTCTGCTCCCAATAATGGTTCTGTACTGGATTTCGAAAAGATATATCATTCAGGGACAGTTCAAATCCATCAAAGTAAAACCTGGGATTCTCTCCGAGCTGGTGGCCATTTCCAGACCAGTTCCGTTCCCATTTGGCAAACCAGTCACTTCGATACAATGTGTCCAGGGACAATGCTCCCCCCGAAAGTAGATGCCAGCGTCCCTTAGATATGGATGAGTCGTATTCAAAACCAATTTCATAGTCTAGACCTGTCAACCGGGTGGGTTCGCGTACATCAACTGCGATAAACAACTCTCCTCCATCAGGCCGGGAGACAGTTAGACTATCCCTGGGATATGCACTGTCCCAGGTCAAATGTGGACGGATGCTGACAATCTGTTTCTCACTCTCCAGAGTCTTTGGCGAGGTGTCACTGTTGTAAGCATAGGCTGACAGGGCAAAATAATAGGCTTTGTTATTGATCAGGGGTTCGTCATCATTCAAAGCATCGCTGCTTATGGAGATGAGATGTTCCAGCCCAGAATCAGCACCCTCCTGAACAACCCGCGTTTCAAGATATCCCTGATCATTATATTGCAGATCATCTATGACACCCACTCCATTTGAGACATCAATTGTGGCCAGTCTGGTCCAGGGACCAGCGGCTGAATACCCTTGATAAAGATTATAGCCCTCAAATTCATAGTAACCGAGAGCCGTAGCTTCATATTCATCAGCTCCCTCATACCAATTGAGGATAATCTCCTGATCGTGGGAACTGGCAGATAGCTGTGGTTTTTCCATGGTAAAAGTCTCAAATCCACTATCAAAGGCAGCTTGGGTGTACCCACTGACATATTTCAGATTGGTGACAGCATTGAGGTGGTCAGCACCATCCACTATTATCAGTGCGGAATGAATGGTCTGGACTCCCGGCTCACCAAAATCTGCCCTCCCATTGCCATTCACATCATCCCAGGGCGGTAAGTCAAAGGGACCCGTGCTCATCATTCCCCTTTTATCGCCAACACGATAACCTCCCATCGCAGTCCATACCTCACCGACTACAGGATCTCCTGACACATTAAAAGGAGTGGGTATGCCGAAGGGATCAAGAATGGGGTCTCCATTTCCTAGTAGCCCCTGTGAATAATAGTAGGCTTCCGAAACATGCTCAGGATCATCAAACGCTGCGGTACTCTTAAAAAATAGTATTGAAGCAGTCATACCTAGAAGTCGTTTGTCATCATAGCTGAATCCACCAACTTGAACAGTATCACCCAAAGATTCAACGAGAGGTCCCCGAAGAATAGTATAGCCTACAGCTGGTGGTGTTAGTCCGTAGACCTGATCATGAGCTAATCCATTATAGAAATATGCCATAGATAGGTTGGGATCACAGCCTCCCATATCATCACTTGCATTACCGATATCAGGATCAGTCCAATAGGTAAAGTAGGCCGAGTCAATCGGCTGGCCTCCTTTATTCACCAGAGTAATTGTATGGAATTGTACATTTTCATAGATGGGGTCATCACTCCTGGTATAAATCAGAACCTGGGTTTCAAGACCCAGAGGCGCTGTACGCAAAAAGTTATTATGTGCGGTAGTATCCCAGTCACTCATGACATACCAGGCTTGTGTGTCACCCAAAAATGATGGTGGATCTTCACCGGTGACCAGCAGACCATCCGGGAGATCATAACTGCCATCCCCATCGAAATCTTCGAAGCTTTCGCCTGAATCCCAGACATCATTGCTATTTAGATCAGTGAAATACTCGCCATCATGAGCCGGGGCACCATCGGAGGCTGGCCAGCTGGCGTACTCTCGGTTATAGTCCTCAGATGAGGGATCAGCAGAATTTCCCTTTTTAATATAGTAGATCTGATGATCAGGTGTATTCAGTGGGGTGGTGCCTATGGGGAGTTTTGTCTGGGCATCATAGGGAATAACACCCGGTGTCCATTCTGATGCGTACTCAACAGCTGCACTACGAGTTTCACCATCCACTTGTCCTATAACCCAGATTCCAGAAGCGAAAATAACTCTCTTGCCAGATCCAGCAGGCCATTCGCAGCCTGAATTGCTTATAGCCCTATGAGTGGTCAGATTGCCCTGATTGCCAATCCAATTGCTAATATTGTTTCCAGTGAATAACTCAAACTCAACTGTAGAGGGTTTTGCTAATAAGTGAGGTCTATCGTCCTTTGCTTGGCTATTTGAGCCCAATCCCAGAAGCAGTATTGCCAGGAATAATGTGTGTTTTGAGTTATAGTTCATTGGATTCAATAATTATCTCTCTGGTTGAAAGACAGCCACCTTCAGGATTTTATTCCCCAGATCGGGTACCTCTATATGTACAATATAGACACCACTGGCAATTGGTGAGCCGTGCTGGTTGAGCAGGTCCCAATATTCATAGGTACCCACCTCGTGATCAAAGCGTCGGACCAAGGATCCACCCAGGCTATAAATGCGAATGGTGCATTCCTGCTCAGGTAGATTGCTAAAGGTTACAAAAGGCTCTGAAAAGCTGGATTGCTCCGATTGATATCCAAAATATGGATTGGGGAAAACCTGGATCATATCCAGAGCGTCTTCATCGTAGGTCATTCCAGCTACATCAGTGCTCCACCGGTATACATCGGAACCCGCTTTTACTGGATTCAGGTGATAGAATGACACCACATCACCAATGGAGAATTTGGATGCAAGACTGAATTGCCAGATCCACCCTGAATAGGGATTATTGAAGAGTGAATCCACTTCCGACCCATATATTTCATAGTCACGATCGAAAATAATCACCCAATCCAGATCAAGCGTATGCTCCCAATCTTCTTTAGTCGTATCTTGATTACCACCACTCCTATTATTGTCATTGATCCCAACACAGAGTTGAATATTTCGTTCGATATCCCATACTTCATAAGGGATATGGGTAAGGACAGGGATATAGCCTGATGCGGCAGCGTAAAGCGAGGCGTTCTGCCCTGCTTCGGTAAAGCGTATTTCTAGATCTGCCTGGAGGAATTCAAGATTGGTGGAACCGCCTCCGATACCCGGTATGTCAGCGAGGCGATCGCCCCCTTGACCACCAAAACCTGAACCATGAGCCTGAACATAAATCCTATGTAAGTTCTCCCTGTTAAGAATAAACCAGGTCTCCTCACCACGCTCTTCTCTTTCATATTTATCATAATAAAAATCGCTGCCAAAGAGTGTATCAATGTTAACCATCTCGATCATGCTCTCATCGGACCAGGCCAGTAAATCTACTCCCCCTGGCGAAACAGCTAACAATTCCAGGGTTTCAAATGTGCTTCCCTCAAGATCGATAGTCTGTTCCCAGCCGTTGCTATATTTTGGGGTTTGAAAGTCGATATCGATAATTGATAGTTCGAATCCGTCAAAATAATAGCGCTCCGCTTCATTTTGATAACTCCTAGATCTCCATTGCCAGTTTCTGCGCAGGTTCTCAAACTGCTCACTCCTATAAAGCGTATCCGTCGAGAATACACCACCACGGAGCAAGTGCCAGCGTCCTAAGGAACTGCTTGAATCATACTCAAACCCAATTTCATAATCCAGACCGGTCAATTGGATGGGATCCTGGACCTCAATAGAAATAATCACTTCACCGCCTTCTGGCCGATTCATAATTAGAGTATCTCGTGGAGCAGCACCATCACGATTTATATGAGGTCTGACACTGATAATACGCTTCTCCGTCTCAAGGGTCTTTGGTAAGGCTTCTGCATCGTAAGCATAAGCCGACAAGGCAAAATAATATGCTTTGTTATTGGTCAGGGGTTCATCATCATTCAAGACATCCTCCTGAATAGATATGAGATGCTGCAAACCAGTATCGCTTCCCCACTGGACCGCCACGGTTTGGAGATATCCTGTATCATCATATTGCTGATCGCCTATTACACCCACCTGGTTCGGGATATCAAAGGTGGCCAATCTGGTCCAGGGACCAGCCGCTGAAGCCCCTTGATAGAGATTATATCCCTCAAATTCATAGGAGCCAAAAGTAATAGCTTCATACTCATCTGCTCCCTCATACCAATCGAGGACAATCTCCTGATCGTAGCCACTTGAGGATAGCTGTGGCTTCTCCATGGAATAAGTCTCAAATCCATTATCAAAGTCGTCTTGAGTGTAGCGGCTCACATATTTCAGATTGGTGACTGCATTGACGTGGTCAGCACCATCCACTATAATCAATGCGGAATGAATGATCTGGACGCCAGGTTCACCAAAATCTGCCCTCCCATTATTATTTATATCATCCCAGGGGGGTAGGTCAAAGGGACCCGAGCTCATTAGAGTTCTTCGATCACCTACTGGGCTGTCATCGAATTGAGTCCAGCCTGAGCGCGTTGCCGGATCACCAGAGTAAAGATATGTTGTTAAATTACCTGAAGGATCGACAAATTGGTCACCCGTCTGACCTTGTCTGCCTTGCATATAATTGTAGGCTTCAAAGGGGAGTTCAGGATCATCCAAATCACTGGAACCACTAACAAACAATTCGAAAGCAGTCATTCCTAATGTCCGACGTTGGGGAAATGCTACCTCATTATACCAGACCGTATCTCCAATTGATTCCACCATGGGTCCCTGGAGGAAATCATATCCTACAGCAGGTGGGATTAATCCATAGTCCCTGTCGGTAGCCAATCCATTGTAACTATATCCCAATGATAGGCTGGTATCGCAACCTGCATAATCATCGTTAGCATTACCTATATCGCAATCGCTCCAATAAGCATAATAAGTATCTGCGATTGGCTGCCCCCCCTTGTTTATCAAGGTCACAGTGTGGAATTGAACATTTTCATAGATGGGATCATCACTGCGAGTATAAATCAAGACTTGGGCTTCAAGACCCAGGGGCGCTGTATTCCACAAATTATTATGTGAGGTTGTATCCCAGTCATTCATGACATACCAGGCTTGTGTGTCCCCTAGAAACAGGGGCGGATCTTCACCAGTGACCAGCAGACCATCAGCTGCATCATAGCTGCCATCTCCATCGAAATCTTCAAACCTCTCTCCTGAATCCCAGACGCTATTGCTGTTGAGATCTGTGAAATATTCTCCGTCACGAGCTGGTGCGCCATCAGATGATGGCCAGGTGTTATACTCTCTGGTAGTGGGGACGGATAGAAGATCGAATGATTCTATTTGCTGAATATAGTAAATTTGATGATCTGCCGTATTTAACGGCGTGTCACTGGTGGGGAGTTGTGTCTGTGTATCATAGGGAATAATTCCAGGTGTCCATTCTGATGCGTACTCAACAGCTGCGCTACGAATTTCACCATCTACTTGTCCAGCCACCCAGATTCCAGAGGCAAAAATAGCTGTATTGCCAGATCCGGCAGGCCATTCACAGCCTGAATTACCCGATGCCCAATGACTGGTCAAGTGTCCATGATTCCCGATCCAATTGCTGATATTGTTTCCAGTGAATAATTCAAGCTCAACGGTGGCGGGCTTTGCCATGGATGAAGGATTATCATCTCTGGATAAACCGATTGAGCATAGACAAAGGATGATAAGAAGATATCTGGTAATGGTTGATACAAATATTCGCATGATTTCCCGCCCCTCACTTGTTGGTGAACGGTAAAGATATGATTTGTGCGGGCCTACACTAGAATATTATTGATCATTTAATTTGCTAAGTTCACCTTATTCATACACTTCTAGCATAAAAAAAGGCCCCGCCAATGGCGAGGCCTTTTTGTAAAACTATGAAGCTAGGATTATTTGAGCAACATCATTTTCTGAGTTGCGGTAAATCCTTCTGTCTGCATGGTGTAGAAGTACAGACCTGATGGTACTGAATGACCAACAGCGTCTAAACCATTCCACTGTACAGTATAGCTACCTGCGTTCTGGAAACCAGCAACCAGGTTAGCAACTTCTTGTCCTAACATGTTGTAAACAGTAATGTTTACATCAGAAGCATTTGATAGTTGATATTCAATGCTTGTGGTAGGATTGAAGGGGTTTGGATAAGCTGCGCTTAATGCGGAATTCTCAGGAACAGTTACATCGTCCACTGAAAGAGTCCAAATTTCAAACCATTCTAATGATTGGGTCTGTGCTGATTCATAAGCAAAACCCCACCATGTATATGGTGATGCGTTGATACTGATAGGATCGAAGCCCAGAACAACGATTTTATCGTCACCGGACATTCTATTCAGTCCAATTGCCATTCCATCAGCTAAGGTAACCATGTTGGCGGAACCGGCATCAACCACATCGAATCCGTCTAACCAGTTTACACCACCAACTTCATATACAGGATCGTACATGAGTGTATCACCAACTGCAGTATGAGCGGTATAAAGTTCACCAGTTAAAACGTTACCATCAACAGCTTCAACAGGAGTGACATCAGTAGAGGAGCCAACGATATCGTTATAGATATGAGCAACACCCAGAACATCATATTCGAAATCACCAGCTACATAATCCCGATCAACCCAACCAGTCCAGGCACCAAAGAACTCGTCACCAAACATACCGTAATTTTTAACACCAGTTTCTAACCAGGCTGCAATTACTTCTCTATTGTCCCATGCAGGACCATTGCCATAATGGGCAATTTCATAGATAGTTGTATAGGCAGCGGCTAATTCGGCAAGAATTGGTCCATCCCAAACATCATGTGGGAAATTAGCAGTGCTATAGGCTGTAAAATCACTTATTCCAAAATAGTAGGCATATGGATAACCACCAGTTGCTCCACCATTAAATACAACAAGTGTTGGGGCAGAAGGTACGAATACACTATATGAGAGAGGAAGTGTACTGTTAACATTTCCTTCGACATCAGTTGCAGTGAAATAATAATCAACATCTCCACCGGCTATGCCAGGAATGTCAGCACTAAAAGTGTCAACTTCAGCTGTCATAGCAACAGCAACATAATCGCCACCGTCAATAGAATACATCAGTTCGGCACTGGCAACACCAGCATTTCCACCAGAGGGGTTATCATCAGTGATAACACAAGTAGCAGTACGTGCAGTCTGATCTAAAGTTACACCCAGTGAATTCCAACCGGTGAGAACAGGAGCACGGTCACTTGTTAGAGTTACCTGTACAGCCCAATCCCAGACGTAGGAACGGATATACCAACCGAAATCATCGATGCCAGTACGACCATGTTCACCAGAAACAATACCATAGAATTTCAAGGAAGGTTGTGGATCTACATGGAGAGTTGCTGACAAGAAACCAGCCTGATAATCACCATCATCACCCTCATCTAAAAAACCATTGAAACGGATAACAATAACAAATTCATCACCAGCCAGGAAGGGATGGTTGGTACCCATACGTTCGACCAGATCAAAGTTTACCACACCACCATCATCAGCATTTGGCTCTAATGAAATTGAACCAGAACCGAAGGCAGGCCAAACCTGTGCACCAAGTGGGTCATAATCCACGTCAAGAGCACCATCAAGGTCATTCACACCACCACGAACCCAGTTGGTTCCAGTAGTTTCGAAACCTGAAGTTTCATCATAATATCCTAGCCAGGCATCACCAGCAGCATCTGCTATTCCTTCAGAATCAATTTCTTCCCAAGGATAGGCAGCTTCATAAATCCAGACCGACATTCCACCACCTGAAAATTCAAACAGGTTTGAGAAATTGAAATCGATTGAATTGATGTAACCATCTGCTGGGGCAACAAAATATTCCATAAAGTAATCATTTGTTGATCCAACAAAGTTGGTATTGGGTATGATTCCATCCAGCCACGTCAGTGTGGCGTCTGTATCACGGGTATCTGTATCCCTGGTATCCAGGGGTTGAACATTCCCATTATAGGGAAGGGCGTCCTTACTGCCATTATCTTCAATAATAGCAAATAGACTTGTTGACAACACCAATATGGTTGCCATTACTAGTAGCGTTTTTACGCGGTACATACACGTCCTCCTTTTGGTTGTGTTTGTGTATTATTAATCTTTTTAGAATCCTACTCTAAAACTAAGCCAGGAATTGGTCGAGAATAAATAGGTTGGTCTCATGGCATAATCAATTTTGAGATTTGTTGAACCCATTTTGAGTTTCAAGCCCATGCCTATTCCACTGCTCCAGAGAAATTCCTCATTCCCTGAATAAAATTCATGGGTCTCAGGATCTTCGGCTACTGCATAGGATCCTCGAATGTAAACCATATCCATGAGTTCAATTTCAGCGCCAACTGTGTACTGGTCAAGTGAAAAGTTATCATTCAGAAAGGAGCCACCGACTGTGACCTTTGTCGTGCCAGTGTTCAATAATCCGTAGGCAATGGCAATTTCTAACTGTGTGGGTAACTCAAAAGTAGACAGTGGAATACGCCATGGTTCAGATCGTGTTCCAGGCTCTGTACCTGGAGGTGTGATGGTTTGTTCAAGATCAGCCCCAGTAAAGAGCATGTCTATGCCTAGATTTCTCAAGGTCACGCCCATCTTGAAACCATCTTCTGATGTGCGATATTGAACCCCAGCATTTAAGGCGACACCTGAAGCGCTGACTCGCATTATTTGCTCGGAGATTAAATTAAGTTTCATACCGAAATTAATTCTATCTGTCATCACCCTGGAAAATAGTAGACCGATGGTCATGTAACGCGGTGAATAATATTCACCAGTTCCATCAGGGTCATCTGTAGTCGTGACCGGTATCTCACCAAAATCAATGGTTTTCAAGGTTGCCCCTAAAACACCCAATGATCCTACACGACTGGCGATACCAGCATACTCTACATTGATATCAGCTATATAATTCATATGTGAAAAAATAGCTTCACCATTTCCTTCTAATATGGCAACACCAGCTGGATTCCAGTATGCTGCTTCTATTCCAGAAATTACGGCACTATAGGAGCCTCCCATAGCCGTACCAACTGAACCAACAGGAATTAATAGTTCTTGTGCGCCAGCAGTACCCCGGCGTTTCTCACTTCCTGCAAATGCAATGCTCATCGTGATTGTAGCAACCAGGAGGAACATAAGTCCTTTTGATATTCTTGTTCTTCTATTCATAATAGTCATCCTCTGCTCTGCTCTCATCTTAATAAACATCAAGGCGTTCTTCAGGTTGGAAAACAGCTAATTTTAGAATTTTATTTCCAACCCCTTCTACCTGGATATGTGCTATGTACATCCCACTTGCCACAGGGATACCAGCGTTGTTGGTTAAATCCCATTGTTCAAAGGAGGTACCAGAAAATCCTGAGTCACCATTGTGATCAAGGCTGCGTACAAAATGGCCACCTAACGAATAAATACGAATGGTTGTCTGGACGGCTTCATCATCGGGTAGATGGGTGAAGGTAACAAATCTATCCAGTGGTTGGGTCTCTTCAACATTAAAAGCAAAGTATGGATTTGGAAAGACGTTTATCTCTTCCAGTTGTTCCTTTTTCTGATCAGCCGTGGCATCGGATAGTACAGTTGGTCTGATTAACCATCTATCACCTGCAATTTCTGGAACGTAAAGCTCCCCTGCAGGATTAATTACATAGCCAGGGTTTACTGGGTTCAGGAAGGTAATTTGTACGGCATCTCCCACACTAAACTTGGAAGCAGAATTAAACTGCCAGCACCATCCTGAATTGGGATTGTTCAGGAACTCGTTGGTAGAGTCTCCATATTCTGCATAATCCTGGTAGTAGACTATAACCCAGTCCAGATCAAGGGTGAATTCCCAGTTTTCAAAGGTAGTGTCTTGATTACCACCACTCCTGTTGTTGTCATTGATACCAACACACAGTTGTATATTGCGTTCTATATCCCAAATTTCATAAGGAACATGAATAATTCTGGGGACATAACCAGCCGCAGCTGCAAAAAGCGATGCGTTTTGACCCTGTTCTGTGAAGCGGATTTCAAGATCAGCTTGGAGCGTTTCAATATCTTCATTACCTCCACCAATACCGGGAATATCGGCTAAACGATCACCACCCTGGCCTCCAAATCCGGAAGCAAATGCCTGGATGAGAACATCATGTTGAATCGATCTGATCAGATCAAAGTAGGTTTCCGTAATAACTTCTCTGACTTCAAATCGGTCGTAATAGTTACCCTCTCCATAAAGCGTACTGAGATGGACTGTGTCCGTCATGGTTTCATCGGTCCAGGCCAGTGAATCAACACCACCAGGTGAGATAGCAAGCAAACTCAAAGTCTCAGTTTGGGTACCAACTTGATTAATCGTTTGCATCCAGTCTGTCTTAAATTTTGGAGCCTCAAAAGAAACATCCCCCACCGTGAGTACAAAACCATCAATGAGATCAGATTCATAGGAGCCCAGCTCAGAAGAAAAGATCATGGGGTCATCATAGTCAAGGAGCGCATCATTGGCATCTGTTTTACCAAACATCCAATAACCAGTCTCATCAGTAGAATCCATGAGGAAATCTACTGCGTAAGTCTCACCAGTCAATTGCAGCGGATCAAATACTTCCGCGCTTATGGACGCTTCTGCAATACCAACGTGGTCGTATAAAACACTATCTCCAGTGGCAGCTTCTAAAACCAGCCCCAGAGCAGGCGCATGTGGCCTGACTGTTATTGGTCGTTTGGAGCTTTCAACCGTCTTCGGTGCTTTTGTGTCACTATAGGCGTAGGAAGAAACAGCGTAATAGTATTTCCGCCCGTTCACCAAATCAATATTTCCACGAACGTGATCGCGCTGTAAATCAATCAAGATTTCTATGCCAGTATCATTTCCAAACTGGACCGGTGCTTCCAATATCAGACCATTCTCTGGATTGAAATTTTTATCCAGGATGGTCGTGATAAGGTTTTCTATATCGTATGTCGCCACCAAAGTCCAGGGACCATTCTCTGATTCACCCTGGTAAACATTATATCCTTCAAAGTTATATTCTAACTCTGAGAAGGCTTCTACTTCCTCTCGGCCTTCGGCCCATGAAAGAACAATTTGTTCGTCTAACTCACTGACCAAAACTTTGGGTGATAGCGGACTAGGTAATACAAACTGCGCATCATAGGCACCCTGAGCGAATTGATCAAAGAATTTCATGGCATCAATTGCATTGGTATTATTAGTTCCTGCGGCTATGATAATAGCCGAGACAATTTCTTGGACACCAGGTTCACCAACCTGCGGGAAGCCATCGCCATCATCGTCAATCCAGGTGGCCATATCAAAGGGTCCTGAACTCATCATGCCACGCATATCACCTGGTACAAGATCATCATATGCTGTCCACCCACTACGAGTATTAGGGTCACCAGGATAAATAAACCTTGAAATCGGAAGGGCTGGATCGAATCTCTCATGAAAGACTTCACCTGCAACTGATAAACCTTGCATATAATTATAGGCTTCATCAGCGGTTTCCGGATCATCAAGAAAGGGATCGCCATTAATGTAATAGACGAATGAGGTCATGGGAAGATTCCTGAAATCGGCAATTTCTCTACCGGAAATCAGTGCAGTATCACCAACTGACGGGACAATGGGTCCCTGAAAAAAATCATAACCTACTGAAGGTGGTCTTGATCCATAATCCTGATCCGACTGGCCTCCATTGTAAAAGTAGCCAACTGAGAGGGTAGTGTCACAACCTACATAATCATCAGTTGCGTCCCCTAAATCTGCATCTGACCAAATAGATAGATACATGTCATCTATATCACCACCACTTTTATTGATCACCAGCCATTTGACAAACATCACGTTCCCGAGGGGATCAGCTCGATCAAAACCAAAAACTGTCGTCTGCACTTCTATGCCAAGAGGTTCTGTTGACCAAAGATTGGAGTGTGTATTAGGCTCGGCATCGTTAATTACAAACCAATGCATCTGGTCACCAATCATCAGTGGAGGATCTTCACCACTTACCATGACACCATCAGGACCGTCATAGACACCATCTACATCAAAGTCTAGATACTCTTCACCTATGTCCCATACACCATTATCATTGGCATCTGTGAAATACTCTCCATCATGTGCCGGTGCACCATCAGCTGCGGGCCAGGTGGCGAATTCCCGACTAAAGTTCTCAGAGGTAACATCGGCATTATCACTTTTATCAATAGAACTTACCTGAAAACGAGCATCATTTGGTGAATCAGGACCAGAGGAAACACCAGTCACAGGATCATAAATGATAATTCCAGGTTGAAACTCAGAGGTAAATTCTGCTGCTGCTGATCTTACATCTCCATCAACAGTTCCTGCCACCCAAAGACCGGAGGCAAACACAGATGTGTATCCAGAACCTTTTGGCCATTCCAAACCAGCATCACCTGTGGGAATGTGGCTCACTATGTGACCATTATTACCCACCCAGGATCGTATCTGATTTGCATCATATAAAATAAATTCCAGGGTATTCGCTTTTGCTAGACCAGAACTGTTCCCAAGTCTTCTCACATCTGCGAAGCCTGCTGTGGCAACGAGAACAATAGACAACATTACTATAATAATATGCTTCATAGATTTACTTTCAACATTCATATTTTCACCTCGTCCTAATTGCTCATAAAAAATCGAACACCTAGCAGAAAGGTCCTGGGGTTCTCATAGTTAAAAGGATGAATCATGCGCATCCTATACAATTCTTCAGAGTTGTTTTCATCAGCTAACCATGCTTTTCCATAATCGGTGGTGAGCCAACCATCGTTGTTTGCTTCACCGGTGCCATCCTCAACATCTCGCACGTTGGCCCGATCCAGTAAATTCTTAATCCAGATATAGGTATTAAGTTTCAGTGGACCAACTGTGAAATTCTTATCCAGCTTCAAATCCATCTGATAGAACCAGGGCATAACACCAGAATTCAGTGCTGCGACTGGGGTATCAGAGGTTCCAGGGAAAACCGCACTATTAATGGCCATTGGCGTGTAGCGACGCCCGCTTCCAAAGGTGAAGAGCAGGTTGGCACCCGCTTCAGGGATTCTATCCATTGAAGTGGTTCTGAAATCCACATTAAGTGACCCGGTATGACGTTGATCGAAATCAAGCGGGCTTACGAATGAAGGATAATTCCCTGATTGCCAGGCGATCTTATACTGACCAGCCCCAGTCGAACCAGTTCCACCGGCATACTGGAGTGTATAGTTTAGGATCGCTTGGACATATCCAGTTCTTCTCAAGTTAAATGAAGCTGAGAGACCTTTGATACTTCCAAAATCACCATTGATATAGCGTGCATAGATCACAGGAGTTGCGTCCTGGACATTTCTAATTTGGACATAACCTGTCATCTGTTTGTAAAAAACGGTCATATCAAGACTGGCTGCATCGCCAATGGCCTGCTGGAAACCAATCTCGTATGAAGTTGTACGTACAGGCTCCAGTTCTGGGTTTCCAGAAGTGGTATAGTTACCCTGACTCAGGTTGGCAGCAAAACGCGTGTAACTGAGAAAGAGACGATTCAATTGTGGCTGTTGCACGTATTTTCCGTATTGGGCATGAAAAACTGTTCTGTCTGTCACAGGAAAGGCTAGACCAAGTCTTGGACTAATAATATGAATTGGATCTCGCAGTGCTAGCTGCTCCGTACCAGTAACATCAACGGGAACACCAGCAATGGTTTCAGTAGGCTCGTAACTGGAATAAACTCCGTCCTCATCCATGTAGACTTGTTCCGCAATCGCACCGGCCTGATCAAGAATAATCTTGGCAGGATCTCTGAACTGAAAGTTATTGCCAGCGATATAATCATAGCGTAAACCAATATTCATAATAAGGTCACTCATCTCAACCTTATCCTGAACATATACACCACCAATAGTAGGACGACGAGCACCATCCCGGTCATCTCCAAGATCTGTATTAACCAGAGAAGAACCATCAATACTGTAACCCATATTTTCTGAATAAGCATTCTTATAGGCCTGGAACCAGTAATTATCAATGTAGTCTTGATATTCGGTATAGTCTCCCAGGGCAAGGTCACCAGCAGCCAGATCAGTAACGAATGCTTCCTGATCGCGTGGCGTGTTATTGAAGAATGTGGAAGCCAGACGTTCTGGTGCTCCCAGACGATAGTAGCGAATCAAGTATTGTCTAAACTCACCACCAATTTTAAGCTCGTGAACCCCTCTTTGCATTTTCAAGTTGGAATTCATTCCCCAATAACCTGTTTTATTTTTTGCAAAGGCGGAATTAATGGTTCCAGGTGCACTGAAGTCAGCGTATGCACCAATAGTTGATGGGTCAGTTCCATTCTGACCCAGGGCAGGTTGATAGACAAGATTGCCGTCTACTTCCTCGAACGCTGACCTATTATCAATGATATATTGAATTGGAGCATATTCATTTGCCAGCATTTGTCTACGATCATCATCATCGAGTGCTGCTAATGCATCCAACGCGTCAACAGGGAATTCTTTCAGACCGTAATAGAAAAAATCATCCCACAATTTTTCATGACCCGTCTCATACCCATCAGTAAAGGATGAGACCTGAAAATCGAGTAAGGTCTTGGAATTGATTGTCCAGGTACCCCGAATGTAGCCAGCCTGAGTTTCACTTTCCCATAGTGGTATACTCTCCAGAGCAAAGGCTGCCTTATCAAAAGAGGCGACTGTGGTTCCATATGAGTTCCATCTGGTCTGGGCAATGTTTCCACCCAATTTGATACGAAGATTTCTCTTGGCATACAGGATGTTTCCAGTGGCCAGGAGCTTTGTTTCAGAGTTGTTTGGCAACGGACCATATTTTGCGGATACTTCGTATTCATCATAAGTCGCATATCCGTTGGTATCTAAATCACCCAGATATTCTGCGTCTGGATGTGAACCTGAAGTAGTTCTTCTATCCAAATTGTATTGGTACTCTGCGTTGAGATAAAATGTCAGGTCTGGAAGGATGGGACCGTTTATTGACAAATTATAGATGTTTTGACCGTAGGAATATGTTCTCAGGAATCCATCGTCTGATTTATCCAATAGCTTTCCACCATCTTCAGATGGCAGAAACTCATCCGTTGCGATCTCACCAGCAATGGTAAATTTTCTCCCACCAGTTTTAGTGGACATGTTGATAAGACCAGCAGTGGCTGATCCATATTCTGCATCAAATCCACCAGCCTGGAAAGATAACTCTTCCAATGCCTGGCTTGACACTTCAGCGGCATTCGGCCGAGCTACTCTACTGTAGTCATTTACCTGATAAACTCCGTCTACATAGTAGGCGACTTCTTCAAGGCGACCACCACGGATATGCAAGTTGTTTCCAACTTTTACTGCACCAGTCTGGAGCGCAACAATTTCGTCGGCATCGCGTACAGGCAGATTAGCGATATCTTCACTACGAATAGTACGACGTTCGTTAGTAGACTTATTATCCACCAAAGGACGTGTTTCAACGACAACAATACTCTGACCCTGCAAGGCTTCAACCTGCATGGCAATATTCGTGGTTGTTGTCATATCAACAACAACACGGACTTCCTGTATTGTCATTCTGGCGTAACCAATAAATGAAGCATCCACGGAGACGATACCAGGGGGAACATTCAGGATATAAAAATTACCTGAAAGATCCGTGGCAGTTCCGTAATTAGTACCCTGAATTATTACATTCACACCGGGTAGGGGTTCGCCGGTTACAGCATCAGTTACGACACCGGAGACTTTTCCGGTGGTTCCAGCAAAAACGAGCTGTATTGCCATTATAAATATGACCAGCCCAGTCATCAAGTGACGATATTTCATTCTAAATTCCTCCACTAACGTTTCTTTAACGCATCGACACCAAGAATAGTCTAAAATAAATGGCCTTGCAAGTTTTTTGTGGTACTCTTGAA
>JABMQQ010000181.1 GCA_013202495.1 Fidelibacterota bacterium
GGTAAATCAGCAGGATTACGTTCGCTGATCATTTTTACGGTGTCATTTGCATTATGCAATACATCACCTTCTAAATGAACGGTTGCGTCCCCAAAACCACCCATGACAGTATCATATTTAAGCAGATAAACCAGAGCTTCACGCTCGAACAGATCATTGATGGCGACGACGTTGATGTCTTTACGTTTATCTAAAATACGAAATACGGAACGACCGATACGACCGAATCCATTAATTGCTACTCTCATGCAGCACCTCCTTCTACCCCGAGCTTACCATAAGCAAGTGCTAGATCGACTAGACGTCCTGCCTGGCCAAGACTGTTATCATACCAACTCAGAGTCTTCACCATTCGTATACTTGATTTCATAGTACCCTTGGTATCAAAAAGCAAGGAGTGGGCATTGCCTATTACATCACTTGATACGATTGGATCTTCTGTAATTTCAACATATCCAGCCAATGATTCTGCGGCTTTGCGCATGGCATCATTAACCTCTTCAGCTGTGGTCTCACCTTTGGTAAGGACACAGGTCAGATCGAGAAGTGATCCCATTGGTACAGGAACATTCAATGCTGATCCTTCAATTTTACCTTTAAAGCGAGGTAAAATATGTTCCATCCAATAGGGGCTGATGTTGACATTTGGAATGATGTTTTCAGCAGCTGAACGACTACGTCTGAAATCTGATGAAGCAGTGTCACGCAATGGCTGATCACTGGTGTAGGCATGGATTGTAGTCATCATAGCATATTCGATACCAAATGCCTTGTCCAGAATATCCAGCATCAAAGCCAGGGCATTTGTAGTAGCAGATGCGGCAGATACAAGTTTGTCGCTTGCTTTAATTGTTTCATCATTTACACCCATGACGATCACACGATCAATATCATCCTGTGGGAGCGAACCGAGAATAACACGTTTGGCTCCTGAATCCAGGTGAGCCTGCATGCTTTCACGTGTGCGGTATTTATGGGTTGAGTCAATTACGATATCAACATCAAAAGCGTCCCATGGAACATCTTTTGGTGCTACACCATGGATGAGACGAGCCTTCTGATCGCCGACAACAAGATAATTCCCCTCAAGCTGTGCGTCTACTGGATCTCTTCCATCGTTTTTTAGCAAATAGTGGAGGATATCGGAGCGACCAATATCACTAATTGCTACAACTTCCATTTCAGGCTGGTTTAAGCTTAAGCGATAGACATCTCTACCGATCTCGCCAAATCCCATCAGCCCGACTCTAATCTTACTCATAGAACGTGCCTCCGTTTCGATCCCTATTCAAGAGGGAGCGATTGTTAAAGGTTATATATATTTTCAATGATCAATTCTTCTTCAGGTGTATAATTGCTTCGTGATCTTCACTTAAAAGATCATCCAAATTGTGTATCTCTCCGTGGAGCATATCCGTGATTACAGGATTCATATCAAGCTCGTAACGCTGCCCAAAAAGAGTGAGATCCAGGATGATATAATTTAGAGCTATTGCAACAATGGCCGAATTCCTGGTCCAGGCAACTTTATTGGTAGGTAGCATTTCCACGCCACCCAGGAGGGAAGAATCATGATCAACCACCAATAAAATTTTGCTACTCCACACATCCTCCAGACGACGACTATCCAGGTTGTAAGCGAACACTGTCCCAACATCAGTGGGAAGATCACAGAAGGAAAAAATGACAATATTGACACCGCGTTTTTCAGCTGCGATGAGATCGCTGTGGAGCTTATTGTACTCAGTGAGCCAGATTGACAGATAAACAGATTTTTCAGCATTTTTGATCATGTGTCTTGCACGATCAATCATACTGTCATATCCACGAATATTCCAGAGATCACCTACTTCCAGGTCAGTGTTAACATTTTTTAGTGAATCTTTAAGTGTATCCAAATTGGTAGTGAAGTTGTTCTCCAAAACATCGAATAGGTGATCCGGGGGTAGCGGGATATATCGAGTAGGGTTTGAATCCACACAACTCACCATGCCTGTACTTTCCAGGCGTTTTAGGATCTCATAAATCGCCGACCGCGGAATACCCGACTTGCCGCTAATCTCATATCCAGTAGCTGGATTATTCTGTAAAAGGCTGAGATAAGTTTTAGCTTCGTTGGATGTAAATCCGAATGACTTGAGGGCAGGAAGTAGCTTTTCATTCATTAGCGTGTCTCACTTCTTAGTTACGCTTAATATATCCTCCAATTAAGGCGTGCATAGCACTTTTTAAATGCATAAAATAATTTCTTCAAAAAAGCTGAAAGGTTCGTTTCCCTTTCATCAGACTTAGCAACACAATACATTGCCGGCCATGAAAAAATTCACCACCCTCATCACACACTATCCCAAGACCATCATATTTATAAATCTTCTAGTTATCACACTTTTATCTCTTCCTATATATAGAATCCACATCAACCCTGATCTGCAGGCTTTAATTCCAGCTAATGATCCAGATGTCCTCCGCATGGAAGAACTTGAAGTAGAATTTGGCGGATTAGATGTCATTTTGATCAGCTACCATGCTGATGATGTATTTGCTGGAGAAGGTCTTGAGATGATTGATAATCTGACCTACGATCTGGAAGCCCTACCCCAAATTGATCATATCATCAGTCTGACCAATTACGAAGCTATCCTCAGCGACGATGAATCCATGACGGTGGATAAATTCATACAAGAAATTCCAGGGAGTCAAACTGAGAGTGATTCACTGGCCCAAAGAGCCATTGCAGATCCTATGCTGGGTCGACTAATTGTTTCTGATGATCGTGAGTATACCGCCATCATCATCTATTCGCATCCAGATGCTGATGAAGTCACTACAGTGGCTGCTATACAGACTGTTCTACTTCCTTATCAAAAAGAGAATCATGATCTGAGATTGGGTGGCATGCCGGTCATTAGAGCTCAGATATCAGATGATATTGCTCACGACACCCGCACATTCATTCCTGCCGGCATGGTGCTGATAGCTTTTCTGCTGTATTTCAGTTTCCGTTCCCGCCGTGGAGTGGCTCTGCCCCTCCTGGTTGTTTTATTATCGATTATGGGCACCTTGGGACTCATGGCCTGGCTTGGACTCATGTTGTCTGTGATTTCCAGTATTATGCCCATCATGCTTATTGCAATAGCCAGTGCCTACGGTATTCATATCATTACTCGTTATTTTGAAGATTGTGCAGAGTTGCCCGATGATACAGACAATAAAGAAATTGTAACCAGTGTCATCGAGCATATGATGCGGCCTCTGTTTCTGGCTGGTCTTACCACAGTGATTGGGTTTTTATCTTTGCTCTCCCACATTTTGCCAGCCTCCAGAGAGGTGGGCGTATTGACTGCCTTTGGTGTCGTGCTTGCTTTTGGCATATCAATTACCTTTATCCCTGCAGTGTTGGTCCTGACCAAAAAACCAAGTTCAGAGAGACAAAATAAAAATACAGCAAATAGATTACTCTCAAGGATATTGGTAAGCATGGGACGACTGGTTTTCCATCATCGTAATATCATATTCGCAACATTTGCTTTGATTACCATTGTCGCAGCCATCGGCATTCCTAAAGTCGAGTTAGATAGTAATCCCCTCAATTATTATGGCCCAGAATCCAACGTCCGAGTAATCAACAATATCATAGAAGATCACTTTGGTGGAAGTACGACCATGTCGGTTGTGGTTGAGGGAGACATAAAATCCCCTGATGTGTTGAATCAGGTGGATCAAATTCAAAAATTTCTTGAAGGTCGCGAGGGAGTCGGCTACACGCTTGCCATAACAGATTTTGTAAAACTCATGAATCAGTCAATGAATGGTGGAGACCCCGCCTATTATACAATTCCAGATTCCCGTCAACTGGTATCTCAATACCTGTTATTGTACTCCTGGGAATCCAGCGATGGATATTTGGATTCTTATGTGGATTATGACTATCGGACTGCTCAAATTGTGATTCGTCTTAATACCATGGATGTGTATTACATGGTGGATCTCCAGGAAGAACTAAATCAATTCCTCAACAAGAACATCCACGTAGACAATCAGCCCAAGAGTGAGGGTTATGCTGTGCTGCTGGGGAACTTGATGCCCATGATGGTGAAAGGACAAATACGGAGTCTCGTACTATCGGTAATTTTTGCAGCCCTGGTGACGGGTCTTGTTTTTAGATCATTGTCAGCGGCTCTTATCAGTGCTATGCCCCTGGCATTTGCCATCGCAGGTGTCTTCGGTTTGATGGGGTTCTTGGGGATTTATTTGAATACTGCGACATCCATGCTTAGCTCAATTATGATTGGTATTGGGATTGATTATACGATTCACTTTTTGTTCCGCTTCAGAACAGAAATCCGCAAAGGGCTCAGCGATGAAGAGGCCATTGTTAAAACTTTAAGTACCACCGGCCAGGGTATCATTATTAATGGATTTTCAGTCATGATGGGATTTGCAGTGTGCATGCTATCCACCTTTATCCCCATATATTTCTTTGGCTGGCTGATCTCAGTCTCCATTTTCATGTGTTTAATTGCCGCTTTGACTTTGCTGCCGCTGGTGCTGATTCTTACCCGTCCAAAATTCATATTCAATAGATAAACTCTGTAAACTTACTTGCATAGAAAATGATTTTACGTCACCCCGAGCGGAGTCGAGGGGTACAGCCTCTTTTGTAGGCAATTATTATTATCCCTCGACTCCGCTCGGGATGACACTCGTATGATTATATCTTCAGAAATTCTCCTTGCAAGTATTCCATCATTAGCTACATTGGAAACGCATGATACAAAATTCGTTTCCATCGCCCCCCGACACAAGTACCCCAGAAGGTCCTATTTTGGAGCATGGTCTAAACCTCATTTTCCGAGATGGTGTTAAGGGATTCACTGTAGAGACTTTGGCCAAAGACTTGGCCATGAGCAAAAAGACTATCTATAAATTCTTTCCCTCAAAGGAAGTCCTCCTGGGAAGAATTTTCCAATACATTTCCATCATCATAGCAACCAAATTTCAAAGTATTCTTAAACTGGATATCAATCCCCTCGACAAATTTGAAACGGCTATTGATGAAATTGTGAAAACAATTAATCGAGTATCTATCTCCAGAGTTGGCGAGCTAAAAGTGCGATACCCACATATTTGGAGGGAGATTGAAGAATTCAGGTTGGCCAGGCGTGAAGATTTTCTAACCATTTTCAAGGAGGCTCAAGATCAGGGATACGTGAGAGAAAAAGTTGATTTAGAACTAGCCTCCATCATTTTTATGCAAACTGTAAACGATATATTTCAACCAGAATTTTTTCTAAAACACGACATTGGGGTCAAAGAAACCATGCTCACATACCGAGAGTTTTTTTTACGAGGGATCATCACTCAAAAAGGTCTAAAACACATAGAGGAAAAAATATGAAACAGTGGTTTATCAATCAATCAGTGGATCACCCCAAGCGCAGTATAATTGTCACCATTCTTATTACCCTACTCATGGGCTCAGGGATCCAGCATTTTGTTGTAGAAGATGACTTCCTGAAAATGTTACCTCAGGATATTGAATCCATGGTAGCACTGAATGAACTCAAGGATGAATTTGGTAGCACTGACCTCATGTTTCTGGGATTCGGTAAGCGTGGTGTTGACGTTCTGAACACTGAGAATCTGGCAATGCTTTGGGATTTATCCCATGCGCTGGAAGATGTCGATCAGGTCGATGAGGTCATGTGTATCTCAACCTCTGACAAAATGGAGAGTATTGACGGATTTCTAGAAGTTTCAGCATTACAGGAATACCGTGATTTAGATGAAGAAGAAATTGCCACCTTACGAAGCTATCTGAACGATAATTCAAAAATCAGAACGAGAAATCTGGGAGAGAATGGTGACTACTTTAATGTGATCATTCGCCCTATCGTCGGTGTAAAAGGCGATGTCTTAGTGAGTGATATGGAAAAAGTTGTCGCCAAATATCTGACTGAATATGATGTTCACTGGGGAGGACAAGCCTATCTCACTGGTGCTTTGCCTGTGATGATCCGAAATGATGTCGTGGGTCTCATGAGAATCGGATTGATTGGCATGCTCCTCATCTTGCTTTTTAGCTTAAGAAATGTTTCTGCAGTAGGTAGCATCTTGGCTACTATCATTCTATCCATGGCATTTATGATGGGGTTCAATGGGTGGATGATCTATCTGACAGAATCAGATAAATTCATGTTTGGAGTCCTCAATACATCCATGCCCATCATTTTATTGACCATCGCCAACTCCTATGGTGTGCATGTCATTACCAAATTTTTTAGAAAAATGCGAACCAATAAGGACCCTCGCGCGGCAGTAGAGGCCAGTCTCAATTCTCTAGTATTACCCATCTTCCTCACAGCATTGACAACGGTTGCGGCTTTTTTATGTATGGTCTTTGCACCACTGGAACCCCTCATTGGATATGGTTTTTCCATTTCTGCAGGAATCTTATGGGCCTGGATACTATCGACAGTTTTTCTACCCTCCATTCTCGTTTTGAAAAAATGGAACCCCGATTCTGCAGCAGTCTCTCACCCCAGTCATTTTGAAAGATTTGTTATCGCATTTGGAGAGCAGGTCATCAAACGCCCCAAGACTGTTTTAATCGGGGGCGCGGTGGTGGTCATTATCGGAATTGCCGGCTTCTTGAAACTCAATATTGAAGTCAACATGAAAGCATTTTTCAAACCTGGTAATCCTATAAGGGAGAGTCTGGAATTCATGGACAATGAAATGACAGGGACCATGGATCTCCAACTACTGATAAATGCCGACCTGCGTTCCCCAGAGGTATTAAATCAGATGACCAGAATCCAGGAATTCATGGAAGAATATGAGGCTGTAACCCTCTCCATTTCTATTGCGGATGTGATTAAACAAATGCACCGGATGATCAATGATGATGATCCTGCTTTTGAGACCATTCCTGACACCCGTGAGAAGGTGAACAATTTGTTTACCATGTACTCCATGTCAGGAGATCCAGACGACTTTAGTTCATTGGTTGATTATGATTACGAAAAAGGTCTGGCTACTTCTATGATGCGGTCCATTTCTACATCAGAAATTGTGGTTTTGGTTGAAGAAATCGAAACCTTCCTCCAGCAGGACGATTACAAGGATCTGAACATTACAATCACAGGCCTACTCATCGTGTTCAGGGATCTTGTTGCTTTGATCATTCGTAGCTCATTTATCAGTATTTTCGCATCAATCATCATCATCGCTCTGATTGCTGCCTACTTCTTCAAACATTGGCTATGGGGTGTACTGGCGGTGGTACCCCTGAGCTCGGCTGTGATATTGAACTTTGGTCTTATGGGAATATTTGGTGTTGATCTGAACCACGTGACAGCCCTCCTGTCAGCTATCATCATTGGTGTCGGTGTTGATTTTGCCATCCATTACATCAGTCAATTTCGAAACCACCTACATACCCATGGATTAGACGGTAATTTGAGTCGGGAAACTATGAGGGATGTGGGCTTCCCCGTTATTCTGGATGCAGCTTCCAACATGGCATTTGGTGCCTTATTGTTCTCGGTATTCATACCAATGATGCATATGGGTGGTTTGATGGTCTTTGCCATGGTTTCAACATCCACTGCTACTCTGACACTTTTAGCAATACTACTTGAGCTGAACAAAAAACGTCTGGCCCGCATTGAAGGTATTGCGGTCCCTGAATAAACTTTAATCAAAAGAAGGATTTTGACATGAAAACCATTAGCCCTCACATTTTTACGGCCCTGCTCCTCATGCTCCCCATGATGATATTTGCCGAAACCGGTTATGAGTTGGCGAAGGCCATGGAAGACAAAACTGCACCCTCAGATATGAAATCGAATATGACCATGACTTTAACCAATAAGCAGGGTAAAACCAGAGAATCTACTATTCGCTCCATCACAGCTGATGACAATCGGAAACAAATCATCTGGTTTCTGGCCCCAGCCGATGACAAGGGCGTTGCCTTCCTAAAAATTGAACATGAGCAAAAAGATGATGAAATGCGTCTCTGGCTGCCAGCGTTTAAAAAGGTCCGACGTATCAGCTCTAAGAAAAAGGCCGATTCCTTTATGGGCTCTGATCTGAGTTATGAAGATATGACTTCAAGAGAATTGGAAGAATATACCTATGAAATCCTAGGTGAAAAAGTCGTCGATGGAATTGATTGCCATATTCTGGAAAGCACTCCCAAAGCGGGTGTTACGCGCACATATAAAAGATTTGTCACTTATGTAAGTAAGGCGGATTTGGTTTCCATTCTGGATGAAGCCTATGATACTCGAGATAAACTGCTAAAACGTCGTGTAATGAAATATCGTAAGGATAAAGGCTATGACCTCCCTACTGAGATTTATGTAGAGAATGTCCAGAAAGGTTCCAATACACGCCTTGTATTTAGTAGCCAGGAAGTAGATACCGGTGTAAAGGCAGATCTCTTTCAAGAAAAGAATTTAAAACGGATGCCCAAATAACTATGCCTCCTTTTATTGAAGGACTCTAAGGACCCTGCTATGAAAAAACTGTATCCTATTTTAATAATATTGGGACTTATACCCCTTTCCACCCTTGCTCAGCTCAATATTTCGGGAGAATTAACTCCCTCTGCTATGCTTCGTTTGAGTGATGGCACTAATATTGACTTACCCTTCCGACCAGGGAATCTTTCCATCGATTATGCCATGGGGGATTTCGAATTCAATACCAATACGGCTATCGAAACACGCTGGGAAAATGCTGAATTCTCCTCGGATATGTTCCAATTCAGAGAGGCTTATCTCACCTGGTACCCCAGTTTTGGCGAGATCAAACTGGGGAAAATGATTCACGCCTGGGGTGCAGCTGATGGCAACAATCCAACGGACAATCTTTCACCCTATGATTTTTACTATATGTTTCTCGCAGGAACCGATAGAAAGATTGGGACCCTCAGTGCCAGCGGGTTAGTGTATGCCGGTGACTTCCAGTTCGAATTGGTAATTCTACCTGAATTTGTTGAAAATCGTATTCCTTACAATGAACCTGACTTTCCCATTAAAATAGAACTGCCACCAGATGTTGAGATCACAGAGCCTAAAGAGGCTATTGAAACAGGTGCAAAGGTCAAATATGCCATGGGTATGGGTGATGTTTCCCTATCCCATTTTCAGGGGTATGATCGTTCTATGAGTTCGATAGGAGTTCGAATAGGTGAGGGAACAGCAGGCACAGCGATTACCATTCATCCACAGCTTGGATACCGTAAAACAAGTATGTATGGTGCAGATTTAGTATTCTTTCCCGGAAATTGGACAATTCGAGGTGAATTCGCTTACTTCCAGACCAAAACACCCGAGTTCAACCTAGATGCCACCCTCCTGGTCACCGAAGCGAGCTATCTCCAGTCTGTCGTGCAGCTTGAATATGCTTTTTCAAATGGTTTACAGCTCATGGGGCAGTTTATAAGCACTGATTACGGTGATATTAGCAATGAAATCACACCGGATCTAATCTTGGCAACGCTCCCCGATGAGCTCCAACATGGCTTGCTCCAGCAAATGAACAGCATGGAATTCCAAGCGGGAATGGGAACGCCTTTCGCCATGATAGCTGAAAGATTAGTTATGGTATCCTCAATGTTCGAAACTTTGGACAACACCCTGGAACTTAGTGGCATGCTTATGGTCAACCTCCTCGAAACCGGCTACATGGCTAGAATAGGATCCAGCTATTCCATAGTTGAAGGTTTAAGTCTGGATGCTGGAGTGAGTTACTTCATTGGAGGCGATGAAGCGGGCAATAAATTCAAGAATATGGAAGATTTTTCAAATCTTAACCTTGGACTCAGCTATAGTTTTTAGGATATTATCCCTACAAAATGAATAAGTTTGATCGCAAATATAAAAAAATCGCCAGGAGAATATCTCCCCTGGATCTAACCAGTAACTTTTCACAAGAAGACCTGAGTTGGGATGATTTTTTTACAGACAGATCCAGCATGAATTCCAGTTCCCTCTTCCTGGGAAAGTATTCTGAAGATGGCATCAAATTTATTATGGAACGCTTTGGTCTGGATCGGCAGGCTCGACATCTTGGCTTAAGACATCTGGCAGTTGCTGTGGATACCAGGGATCCCTATCGTCATCGGTTGACCATCTACAATGGACGGCATCGTGACAAAGATCATATCGTCATGGATTTTGTGGCGAAGTACCAACACCTGGTTCCCAAGGATATAGATGCAGAAAATGAGTATAGCCATCAGTTAAAGGTTTTGATGGTCGAATGGCTTCTGTTACAAAACCCTAAGGCTGATTTTTCACATCGAAGACGCCCACTTCCAGGACAAAGATATCCGGGTCTCGGGTTGGGAGATCAATTGATGGCTCTGTTTACACTTATGGGTCGTCATCTTCAGGTGGATGGGATTATTAATGTACCTGAGTACTTCCACACCGGTCTTATTTTCAGCAAACGCTTTGTCTTCTTAAGCCCAATTGTCCAGGCTCTAGTCCACCAGGTTGCTCAGGACCTTTGGAAGAAATATCGACTTGCTGTGATTGCCTGGGCCAGTGCCACAGACAGCATCATTAATATTGAGACTGGTAAACCGCAAATCTGGGAACCACGTCGACAAATCATTCCTATTCAGAGCCAGTTGAGGCAATATTTTAAATCAGATGAATATGTTGGTGTTGCCCAGCGTGTGAAGGAAGAAAAAGTCTTCACTCTGGACGAGGAAAAGCTTCGCGAAGCCCTTTCCAAAATGGAACGGCCTCCGTTTCAGTTTTAAATCTGCTCTACAATTTTTACGGTAATTTTACCACAGAAGATTCCCATGTGGTCTTCTGGGTTTGGGAGTTGCCTCCCTTGACAACTGTTGGTACAAAATTTACCAACAACATGAATGTCAGCAGCACCAGCAAAGTCAAAATGACTTGAACTGAGGCATTTTTTCTCTGTCTTTCCCCACGAAATGATTTCATAGATTAAACCAGTTTTCCTTTTCTGCTTTGATCATCAATCTTTCAGCCAGAGCCTTTTCATAGACATTTTCAGGATAATATGACAGGTCTGGGTTCGGTGTTGTAGTTACTACCTTTGTTAAAAGGCTATAAAAGAGATCTTTATCCTGGGCCAGAGGACAGTAATGTTGAGCCATAAGCGTATAGTTACCCAAATAGTCGGGCGAAATCCGGATCGCTTCATCAAAGGCTTCACGTATCCCAGTTGTATCGTTCTCTGTTTCTGGATCACGTCCCAATAAAGCACCTTTATATCGGTAGTAAGCACCATTGTAAAAGGTCGAATCCAGATCATGAATATGCTCCAGCGTGGTCCAGATAAGCTCCCGTTGTCCCATGCGAATGAGACTACTTTTTGTGGCTAGCCATTGTCCATAATTGGCCATTCCCCAATAAAGTGCTTCCAGCGAATTCTTGTCAAGACCACGAACAGCCATACTCTCATCTCCAGTTGAAAACAGCAGATTGCGGTACTCGCTGTTTTGCTTGAGGACAGTTTGACTGACGCCATAGCCCAGAAGGAATAGACTATCCTGCACCTGTGGAGATTCGGTTAAATATTGGCCGCAAAAATAATAAGCCCTTGAAAGTTTCGCCCAGAGTTGAATAGACGTTGAATCCGATTCTGAAAGCTGTTGAAAAACTTCCAGAGCGGCTTGCGCGTTTGCCCTATCAGCCCGCAACGACCAGAGGCTATCGGCATTTTCAATATTGATTTCTACTGGATCTGGTGAATCAGGCGTGACAGTTATATCAGTTGAAGTGCAAGAGATTAGAATTGCGGATAAAAAAATAAAAACAAATTGTCGCAAAGCGTCAGAGCCTTCCCCATTCGAGTTATCCCCCCTCCTGAAAATCGGCCAAATATAGCTTGCATGACTCAACTATTACAAATGCTGTTTAAGCCAATATCATTTTTTGTTTCAGAGTTATCGAAAATGAAAAGACGAGGTGTTAAACGATGTTTTGCCTACTGTTCAAGTATCAGTTCGACGAGAATAACCAGGTCCCTTACATCAATTAAGCTATCCTGATTGGTGTCAGCCAGTTCTGCCAGGTCGGCAGCTAGCTCAAGGTTTGATATGATTGATTCCAGAAGAAAGACCGCATCAGATACGTTGATTTCGCCGTCCTGAGTAACATCACCCAGGATGAAGCCGGAACCCCATCCTAATACAGCAAAGTTGTCAACTTGAAATCCATCACCCTCAAAATATGTATCGCTTATCAATTCAAAGGCCAGCATCAGAGAAGATGACTCGCTGAAATTGACTAGCGAGAGTTGTTCTGCTATCCATACTTGCGTCCCATGATACCCAGGTTCTCCAAGTGGCTGAACCGAACTACCATTTCCAATATCCGTATACTGACCACCCAGGGCAACCCAGTTTGCACCACCATCATCTGAGGCCAGTACCTGACAAAAGTCCCAGTTGAACTCGATATCCCAACTGGCGTCAAATCGAAGGATTGGATTGCTATACCCGCGTATATCTAGAGGTGTGTTCAGCACAACTGTGGAAACCGAACTTGGTTCGTAGTAACCAGCAGGAGAATCTGTCATATACTGCTCGCCATCGGGTCCTGTATCCAGTCCCCAGGTCCCAGAACTCCACATTTGAGTTCCAGCCTCAAAATCGTCAAAAAATATGGTGTCAGGAATACCAACTATCCACTGGAGTGTATCCACTTGCGTTTCATATCCGGACATTTCTATGCTCAGTACAAGCTGAGCCACTTCACCATATCGAGAATTAATCTCAAAGCTTAAATCTCCGGTTCCGTAATCATGAAAATCCTGTGATGCCAGACCTGAGACATCAATTGAACTAAGTGATGGGGTAATGCTACTGTCTGGCGAGTATAAATAAAGGGTGGCAGCTGTGTTCTCCGAACCTAGCCCCTTGTTCATGACGATAAGCTCACACCCCAACATATCACCAGATTCCAGAGGACCATCTGAGTTAAACTCAAAGTTTTCTACTTCTATCCAACTCCCCGCACAACCGGCAAGATGAATATTCATATCGATATTGTCCTCAGCCATTTCAAATATCAATTCCGTAGGTGGCCAAAATGCTCCGTCTGATCCAGCGCCGACTTCTGGTGTGAAATTTATAATTCCCAATTCACCATACATGTAATCAACGGCATCCCCGTTCACCGTATAGCCTACGGTCTCGGTTCCAGTTCCATACAGATAATCATTTTCTCCCACAAGATCTGGACCCATTTGGGCATATATCTCGTTATCAGGCACGGGTAGCTCAACCGATTCATCATAACCGAAGGGCTTTATGAGTAAATTGCCGTAGCTGTGATAGTTGAATATGGTCTTAAAATCATGGGCAAGCACAAAATTACTAACCACTTGTGTTTCTGGTTCAGAGAAGGGACCAGTTCCTCGGTATGTACCACCGCATGGGTCAGCGCTGGAGCCCTCATCATCAAAGCCCCAATGGAAACCCCAATTTCTATTCAGGTCGACACCTGGTGAACTGGTACATCCTGGATGTCGATTCTTGCGGTGCAGTCCTCCACCATTTGGATCAGTGAGTTGATTGTAGACATAACCATCTGGATTGATTACAGGGACGAACCAAATTTCTCTCTCATTGACTAAATAGGTCATGGTTGGATTCTGGTTGTATCCCTCAGCAAGAGACCAGGCAAAATGCATCAATGTCATCATGGCAGCCGGCTCACGAGCATGGATGAGAGAATTGTAAAGGACCTGGGGATCACCGTCCGGTAAACCCTGAGCATCAGATATCTTAAAAGCCCAGATATCCCGTCCTTCATAGCTAAGCCCGATGCTGTGCTTAACGGAGACAATTTCCGGGTAACCCGCATGCAGCGAATCCATACTGGTCACAATCTCATCAAAAGTTAGATACCCCCCCATACTCCCGTAACCAAGTTCTCGTGACACACCCTGACTTAACCTTGATGCATAATAGGCACTCAGATCAAGGATCAAATCTTCTGAAGCAAATCCCAGACCTTCAACATTTAACTTTTCGGTCTGATTAACAATAGCATCGACATAAACACCAGGTCGGACATCGAACCCTTCTGGGTCTAGACCCAATACCAGCAATTCAGTTATGATCTCATTGGTATCATCTGACCAGATTCTGATTTTATCGTATGTTGCTTGAGCCATCCCGATCTGGAATGAAAAAAGGAGGACAAGCAGAGAGGTAAATTTTTTATTCATTTATGGTTCCATTCAAACATTAATTAGAAATAGTAAATAGCCATTGATTCGAGTCGATTGCGTTGACCCATTCAGAATTTTCATACTTTAAAATACTTAGCTCGAATTTCATGTGAAAGGGACGAAACAATGTCGAAATCCAATTTGTGCGTTTCCAGGATGGCTTATAGTCTAGTGCAAATCCTAAGTCTCCAACATTGCTCCAGTTTTGGGCATCATCAGATATTTGCCCGATATCGAAGAAAATCCCAAGGTCCAGGGCTTCAGGCATGTGGGGTATGGTTCTAAAAGTCAGGTCCAGGTTGTTGGACCAGATATAATTCATCGGCTGATCCAGGGAGTCAGAATACCCCCTCATACGTCCACCACCCTTTAAATAATAATGGGAGCCAATCATTTCGGCATCTTCAATCCCATGAAAAGTACTTGCACCCCGGTCCAGGTAGACAGATCGTAAATCCTGAGATGCCACGCGACTCTTGAGGAGGTCCGGGGTACTCTTTGAGTTTGCATGAAAATTTGAGCGATTTTTAAAGTGGAAATATGTAAATTTCTTATTCCAACCACTCATGAGACTTACTTGGCTAAAATCCTCACCATAACTCCCAAAGCTTGCCGGAGAATTATGGTAACTCATACTAAATCCATAGTTTCCAGAAAACAATATCTCCTGCAATTCATATTTTAAACCAAGCCTTGTCAGTCCGATTTGGTCCGATGGAGCTACCCCTGCGTGTTTTGCATCAGTAGTTTCAATTTTCAGTGTTAAAAAGTGGAGTGGGTTCCTCCAGTATTTCTTCGCCCAATTTATTTCATAGGCCAATGAGCTAAAAACCATTGAGCGCCAGATTTTTGCTGTACCTGACCAGGTGCCCTGGAAAGGAAGACCGACTTGAAGTTGCCGGAAGCTTAAAGAGACATCAGGGTTACCGGACTCCACATTATAATCAAGGGCCAACTGTGTAAAATTGCCCGTATTTCTATAGACTCTCTTAATGTTTACACCTAGACCTGGACCGGCAGAGTCGTTATAACCAAAAATTGGTTTCCAGAGATAAAGATTTCTATCATCGGGGTAGGCATCCCAGCCTTTATAATCATAACGAAAAGCGCGCTTGCGCTGACTATCATTGTTGCGTCGATCGACGTCAAAGAAGGTGTTTTCCGCATCAAGATAGACTCGAACCGGGCGAAAAGTGGATTCCACAACAATTGTACCGGTTGAGCGATGCCGAAATTCGTTTAGTGGAGCAGAGACAGTCTCACCTTCCTTGCTGTAAATAGTTGCTGTGATGGGCACAAACATCCCGCCCATATTATCGACATTTATTTCTGTTGTAAAATGATCCTGATCATGGGTCTCCACAGACCAATCGACCAATTTATAGTCCACAAAAGTGGTGGTGCGAAGCCATTGATCAAAGAACCAATCCAATTCTTCGCCGCATCCATCCTCCATGGCTTTGACGAATCGGTCTTCGTTTACATGCTTTAGTGCCCAGCGAGAGAAGTAAAGCCTCATCCCAGCCAGGAAGCGTTCTTCTCCTAGATAATTTTTCAGCATAGCCAGCATGATGGAGCCCTTATCATAGGAGTTACTGCTATAAGAACCATAATATGAATAATCGAAGCTCTGGGTTGCCATAGGCTCATTGGCTATAGACAGGATATATCTAATGGCCGGTTTTAGCTCTGCCTCTTCATACATCTCGCGATGTAAATGATCCGACTCAAATGCTGTGATATAATCGCGGGAAAGTTCATATCCATTTTCTGGATAATAATGTTCCATGTACCAGCGAGTTTGAAATGTGGTAAATCCCTCGTCCAGCCATGGATCATCTAATTCATCATTTCCAAAAATTCCGTAGAACCAATTGTGACCCACTTCATGGACGGCCAATCCTTCACTATCCGTGTAATCCAGAACTATCATGGGGTATTCCATACCACCGGTTCCCAGGGATTTTGCGAGAGTTATCTGTGGCCAGGTATACATTCCAAATTTTCCTGACAACCACTCCAGAGACCTCTCTCCCCATTTAACCATGTCTTTTGTCCAGGATTCGCCAACTTTAGTAGTAAAAACGGCATGTACATCGATTCCATTCCAGTTCCCATGCTCATAAACAAAATCCTGTGAACATATCCACGCAAAATCATGTACATTTTCTGCCAGAAAGCTTACTTGGCGTCGCTCCGTGCTATCCAGACCTGCCAGGTAAGTAGCTCTTTCCTCTTTAAATCCTTCAACCCAATCCTCCCATGCTTGTGAGGTATCAACTCTCACAGAATCCCAGCCTGGGTCGCCATCTATGACGACTCCGGTTGCTGCGACTATTTGTGCAGTTGGAATATCCAGGTTGACGGTATATTTTCCAAACTCACCATAAAACTCTCCCCAATCCCCAAAAGGATCGTCGTGCCATCCATTCTCATCGTAAACCACAAATTTTGGATACCATTGTGCAAAATCAAATTGGTTGTCTTCCCACCCAGCACGATCGATATGGGGATGGATAATTGATAACCAGTCCAGTCTGAATGCAAGTGTATCTCCTGGAAACAGGAGCTGATGGAGTTCTATTTCTAAAATGGTATCATCTCGAATGAGAAAAGATAGATCTATTGAGTCGCAAACTGCCTTTTGAATAGTGATGCCCGTCCAGCCCTTTTCATCGACAAATGATTGACCATATCCACTCCATACTTGTTCCGCAATGGTACCCTCATTGAAAGCGTTGGGGTAGACATGCATGAGGATCTGATCGAGGGTATCTGGAGAATGATTCACATAGAGCAGTTCAGAAGTTGCTTCCAGTGTTTTCTCCTCTGAGTCAAAATATATATCCATATTGTACTCAACATATTGCTGCCAATACTCACCTATGAGTGGCATGGTAAGTAGAGTAAATAACAGAATGAGCTGTATGGATTTGCGTCTCATAACTATCCCTTGAACATTAATTAGTCAATAATATGGTATTTAATTCCTGTGATTGATGAATCTATTCAAGACCCACTAGAAGTGTTAGACATAATCAAATAATTTCGCAGGACTGATAGAAGTAGCCCTGGCTCGTTGAATTACTCAACTAATTTGATATGAAGTTCCTTGAGTTGCTGAGTATCCACCAGCGAGGGAGCTTCATCCATTAATGAAGAAGCTGAAGTCGTCTTGGGAAATGCGATGACATCACGGATATTCTCTGTACCAGCCAGCAGCATAATCAGGCGATCAAACCCAAAGGCAATCCCGCCATGTGGTGGTGCGCCATACTTGAAGGCTTTGAGGAGAAATCCAAATCTGGTTTGAGCTTCTTCTTCATCCATACCGATGAGCTCGAACATGCGGCTCTGCATTTCGCCGGTGTGAATCCTGATGGATCCTCCAGCTACTTCGTAGCCATTGATCACCAGATCATATGCTTGAGCTCTCACATCTCCAGGAGCTGTCTGCATTAATTCAACATCTTCGGGATTCGGAGAGGTAAAGGGATGATGCATGGCGATATAGCGTTTGCTATCCTCGTCCCAGTCCAACAAGGGGAAATCCAGCACAAAGAGTGGTTTGACAACCCCATCTGGGATCAGATTTTCACGTTTAGCCAATTCAATTCGAAGTGCACCCAGCGACTGGAGTGTTCTGGCTTCAGTATCAGACACAAAAAACAGGATATCATTGTGTTCCAGCTTAAGGTCATTGATCACTTCAAGCTGTAGTGCTTCGGGGAAAAATTTGCTGATGCCGGCACTGAACGCAGTTTGATCCATTTTTACAAAGGCCAGACCTTTTAAACCATAATAGGTCCGTAACCATTCGGTGAGACCGTCAGTGGCTTTCCGTGAATACTTATCAGCAGCATTCTTCAAGACCAAAGCCTTGACCCGTCCGCCAGCTGCCAGATTGTCTTTGAATACACCGAATTCCGTTTTCTCAGCATAATTGGCGAACTCCACCAGAGGCAGATCAAAACGAATATCTGGCTTGTCACTTCCATACTTTTCCATGGCATCTTTATATTTCATGGTAGGAAATGTTTCAGGCAAATCGTAATCAAGAATGTCCTTAAATATGCCACGAGCAAGACGGGTTGCTACGCCAAGAACATCATCTTGATCCACAAAGGACATTTCTATATCTATCTGGGTGAATTCTGGTTGACGATCTGCTCGCAAATCTTCATCCCTGAAACACTTTACGATTTGAAAGTATTTATCAAATCCAGAAATCATGAGCAATTGTTTATAGGTTTGTGGAGATTGAGGAAGGGCGTAAAATTTGCCCTTGTGAATTCGACTCGGTACCAGGTAATCCCTGGCACCTTCAGGTGTGGATTTCATGAGAACTGGGGTTTCAAACTCCATAAAGCCTTCTGCATTTAATCTGCTGCGAGCGCTCTGATAGGCTTTGGATCTAATGGCCATCAAGTTCTGCAGCTCAGCAGTACGTAATTCCAGATAGCGATACTCAAGGCGGAGATCCTCACTGCCACTTTCCCGGTCTGAAACTAGAAATGGCAGGGGTTGTGCCTCGTTCAAAACTTCTAGTTCTGTTGCGACGACCTCAATGCTGCCCGTGGGCATATTGGGATTCACATTTCCATCAGGACGGAGTTGGACAGTTCCGCGAACTGCAATCACATCTTCCATACCCAGTCGTTTGGCCTCAGCAGCAATATCTGCATCAAGATCTGGATTAAAGGTTACCTGTGTTTTGCCATATCGATCACGAAGATCCAGAAAAATAACACCACCATGATCTCTGTTTTTGGCTATCCATCCATTGAGGATGACTTCCTGGTTAACATTATCTACAGTTAAATCACCACAGGTCACGGTTCTTTTCAGACGCATATTCGCTCCATAATTTATTGACCCTCACTTGTAAGCCATGCCACAGCAGATTCGCGTTCCATAGGTTCAACCTAGAAATCTGTCTTCCCTCTGCATACTGCGAGGTACGCTGTGGTTACCCGCCTGGTTTGGGTCAATATCGCGCCGAAGCTACGATTTTTTTTCGTATTTATCCTTGAGCATTGCTCATATACAGCGCAGGCGGATAAAATCGAGGCAATGTAATGTCCTGTTGGGGGACAGCAATACTTGTCCGCAGGTTCCCTTATATTTTTTTTGAGATTCTCTTCCTGAGAGGATCACCTAAAGGAGAGCCTCTCAGGAAGAGTCTAAGATTTTTGAGCTGAGTTCGTGGCCTACTTCAAAAGTAACATTTTTACTGTCGAAGTATATTTTCCAGCTTGAATCCTGGCAAAATAGATGCCGGCAGGCAGCATGTCCCCTGATTCATTCCGACCATCCCATATATCAGTATACCTGGCTGGCTGGAGTGTTTCATGGCGGAGGGTTTTAATCTCCCGGCCCAGGACATCCAGAATAACGAGTTTAACCAAGCTGACCTGAGGCAAAGCAAATTCAATAGAAGTGCTGGGATTGAAGGGATTCGGAAAATTTTGCTCCAAACTGTAAGCTATGGGTCTCATTGGTCCGTCACCCAGGATGGCTACTGGTCCACACCCCACTGGGAAGGCACCAATATAGCTACCTGTTGTGGACATCCAGGCACATGGAGAATTCTCAGCCAGCGTGTGTTCCCAGCTCATTGGTTGACAAAATAGCGGGGGGTCAACAATATTTGAGTTGTCCCAGGAAATAACTGTTGTGCCATTTTGGGTTATGGCATCCAGACCACCTGGGATGCAACTAAAACTGATATCAATATTTGCTTGTGAGGAAGAGGCAGTCTCGATGATTGACCATTCCCCATCTAAGATTGAATTTTGGATTTCCACGTGGGAGATACCATCTACCCAAAGTTGGGATCCACCAGAATGAAGTGAGTTGAACACAACAGTGCACTGGTTCAGCCTGAGATACGAATCGATGACCACAATTCCACCACCATAGGGACTGGCTACATTCCATGAAATCGCACAACTATCCATTTCAATCGAAGAGCCATTGGTGATAGCGATGCCTCCTCCACCACCTTCTTCAGAATATGTAGCATTTCCAGTATTATCAAAAATCTGGAGATGTTGAAGTTTGCTACTTGAGTTGTGAAGATATATGCCACCACCGGAACTTCCACTTTCCAGGTTTGTTTGGGTGGTGTTCGAGATAATATTGCATTTTGATATCGTGGGGCTGGAATTGATACAGGCAATAGCCCCCCCATGATTGGCCTGGCTACTGCTGAAGGTAAACCCAATTAGTTGGGAAGTCTCAGTTTCTCCAGACTCATAACGTATTCCGGAACCAATTGTAGCTCCAATAATAAATGTCAACGCTTCATAACCGTAGTCCGGATCCTGTATAACACGACTCCCCAGAACCATATCGACACCTGGCATAACTATATTCTCATGGTAAGCACCGACATCCACCATAACCGTATCTCCAGCAACCGCCTGATTGACCGCAAATTGAATGGTGGCATAGGGTTGTTCACTGGAACCTGTCCCAGTGCTATCATTTCCCGAGATTCGTGAGACATGCAACAAACGGTCGCCAATGGCCTCAATGATGTTAATCCCTCCACCACTGGCGTCAACATTACTGGCACCGTCATTGATCCTGAGTGAGCGGATCGAAACATCTTGATGACCCAGCTCAGCTTGCAGGGAAATGGAGCATTCCAAATAAAATAAATCACCGCTCTCATAGATTAGTTGTGATCCAGCACTCGCTATATATACCCGATCTTCGCTCTGATTCGCTTCTATGAGCCAGTTGTTGTCATACAGAAGACCAGATCCTGATCTCAGCCCGTGAAAGAGGATATCTTCGTTGAACCCCCCGATACTTACCTCAATCGATGTGAGCCGGAATCCCTGAGTTAAAAATGCCTGAATGGGCAGTAAAAAAGATGAACCTGCCGGAATAGTTAACTGCGGTAAACCAACAGATAGGAAACCTTCCCCAAGAATATTTATGCCCCCAGACGAAAACGTCACTGGAGCCGCTTCATTGATATATACTATGGTAGGCACGATTGGTATAAATTGAGGATTCGCATCGCCTGCAACTGTAAACTCCAGCTCGAAAATAATTTCATTTCCTGATATTTCCTCAGCTCCTGCTGCAGATATATAAAGGGTACTATCTATAATATTGCTTTCTATCTGCCAGCCATTTTCGCTGAGGGCTCCAGCAGTCAAGTCCACACCCGTAATCTCATAATCATCAGTAATTGCAGTAAATTGCATGTCAAGCGAGGACAGCGCTTCCTCCAGGGGTGTCTCAATGTGGATGGGTAAGCCAATCGTATCACCAGGAAAAATTGAGACACTGTCAACCTTCAAAACGAAAATACTATCCGCTTCCGAAATCCAGGACCAAATGCCGATACTGTTGTAGCCAAAATCTCCAACATACATGGTCCTACCATCTGGAGACCAATCTATTCCGCGGCCATTGAAGGTTCCTCCCGCCTGAGGTTCTCCAAGGGGAACACCAAATTCGCCAAGTTCTGCGCCAGTGACCGGATCATAGATATACCATCTAGATCCATGCTCTACATCGTTGGAGAACTCAATTTGAGTGTTGGCTGCATATAAATATCCATCTGGTCCCAGGGCAACATCCTCTGCCCAAAGTTCCTGAATATTTGTGGAGTCATCCTGAATAAACCAGCCTCCGATATTTCCAACCAATTCATGGGGGAAAATCCCAGGAAGGTCGCTATGATAATGTGATATGCCGTCTCCGACCCAGACAGTCCCACAATAAAGATCTTTCCCATCTGGAGAAACGGCTGCTCCCCTGGAAATATTGGGTCTGGAATCAATGGTAGTCCCTATTATCTCTAAATCACTGGTAAGCATGTAAACAGGGTAATTGCTTGTTACTCGGCCAACATAAACCCTACCAGTTTCATCCACAGCCGGTTTTCCAATTGAACCACCTTCTGGATACTCAAAAGCTGCCAACAATGCCCCAGTGCTGGAATTGATTTTGTAAAGGCTACTATTCATGGCATAGAGGATACTGCCATCTGGAGTGGTAGTTATCCCTCGACATCCAGCCACGAGTGGATAGGTACTATCCCCCAGAAACAGCACAGATATAGGACTAAATTCAAGGTCTGCCCCGTCAGATGTTTGGATAAATATCTGAAAAATTTCCAGACTATCACCATTCTCATCAGGAATCATATCAGTTGGATATCCAAAGACGGAGTGCCATATATTTCCAGACCCGTCTACTGCCACCCCATGAATTCCATGAGAGTTATCAATTTCCAGGTCGTATTCTACAAAGAGTTCTTCAAATTGCCATTCGTCTCCAAGTAGGGGGCAGGTCCCTAGCAACAGGATTAACAATATACCGCGTAGACTAGTCATGAATCGTCCTAGCGGATGTAAAGCATTTTAATAGCAAATGACTTATGGCCATTATCCACGATGCATAGGTACACCCCTGCTCCTATGTTCCTGGATTTCATCATTTCAGGGGACCATTCGAACTGATGCCAGCCTGCTGCTCTCCAGTGGCGACTTTGTTGGTAAACCTGACGACCCGTAATATCAAATATGGCGATGCTCGTCCAGCCCGCTTCAACCAAACCAAATTTTATTTGAGTACTGGGGTTGAAGGGATTGGGATAGTTCTGCTTTAGCTCAAAACGATGGGGGAAAATAGCATCAGCACTTGAGGTGGTCCCAAATAGAATAGTCGTTGCAACATTTTCCGCGACATCTCCTTCATTGAGACGATATTTTGCCAGACTTATTTCAGCACCGTCCTCTATTGGACCATTTACAAAGCTAAAATTCAGAAGGAGAATTTCCTGATCAAAACTGATTGGAACCGTGGAGACCAGCACAACTCTGCTACCATTTTCACTGGTACGCTCTTCCAGTGTGAAATGCTCCATGGCTTCCGGGAGTGTGACCTGGTCCAGATTTAGCTGTTCCAAATCATAGCCTAGTTCCAGCTCCATTGAAAACATATTTTCTACAGATTGTATGATGAGGGGCACCTGGTAATCGCTGTCTAAACCCAGGCTGGGTGAGTCAAAGTCGAGATTACCCGAGGCCAGTAGTGAAGCGGCTGAAGAATCGACAGGTAGTTCCTCGAGCAGATGGACCAGATATTGGAGAATAATTGAGGCATCTAGAGCAGAGAGACTGCCATCCAGACTTACATCCCCATTGGCCGTCTGTTGATCAGTGAGGGTTATATAGCCCACCAGATGTTTCAGAATCAGAGCGGCATCATAAGCTGAAACATATCCAGACAAATTCACATCACCATATTCAACCGGCGGCCGAATATCCACACCACCATCCACAATATCTAATTCCATCCCATCCACATCAAATAGCGCATGAATAACTTCAATGGCGGAGAATCCAATATCTGCACCTTCTGGAATACTCAACAGCAGATCAAACAGAATCACCGAGCCAGAAATTTCATCGCTTCCAGCCGCTGCGATACTGAGTACTCCTACGCTGTCCAAAGCATATTCCAGGCTCCAGGCTCCAGTGGCTACTGGAATCACATCCATGAGTTCAAGGTTCTGGGTAAATCCACTCAGATCAAGTTCTAAAGAAGTAATAGACGAATCCGGGGGGAGCTCAATGCTGATAGAAAGCCCAATCTCCGTCCCTGGAATACTCTCGGTCGTTGCCACCCTCAAAGTGGCTGTAGTATCAATTTCAACGATGAGACCAAAATCATAATTCTGGAAATAGATCAGGTTAACATAGTCTTCGGGACCCCCTGGAGGATCAATGGATGGACGGGAATAATCAGGGATCTCATACATCAATTGGATCTGACCATTCTCCGCAATACGAGTCATATGGGGGAACACCTCATCCACCACACCATCGTTGGTCATGGTCACATTCTCAGGTTCCGACCAGGAACCACCTCCATCGAGGGAATAGCTGGCTAAAATATTCATATCGGCATAATCCTGACCCAGGTCATTGATTCCCAGGTGGGTTGTGCTAAAATAGGCGAGATAAAGCGCATCGGGGAAGACCACATCATAGGCTGCACTGAGAACATTGTCTTGCCACGAGGGAGCATCGTATGACCACCCCATTTGCATTGATGCGACGAAAGAGATATCCATAATTACAGGACCTGCTTCACCCACAAATGCACTAGATGAACTTGAGAAGTGATAAATTCCATTGGCTTCAGAATAATAGGGGTAGACGCCTGCCTCGGCTGAGGGAAGGACAGGTGCCCATACATGAAGTTGACCGTTTGGATCAGATAGAACCTCCATATCATAACCGATGAAGGGTGCCCAGATCCCTGGCGAGCCTCCACCGGGATAAATCCATTGATCATTTTCTTCGATATAGACACTATCGGGCATAACATCGTCGAAGTAGGCGTTCGAGGCTTCATCTGGAAGATGATACCATCCACTCCATGTGGCCCCATAATCATCTGTTTTTTTTATGAACAGGGTATGATTTTTTATCTGAACCGGATCAGCCCAATATGCACTGGTCACAAAGTATCCTGTTCCAGCTGCATTGATATCCATCTTGCCATTTGCTATGTAGTTGGCCTCATTTACGCTGAGAAAATCTACGGGATTTAGAAGTAGATAGCTGTCAGAGTATTGCAGGGGTGTGCCAGACCAGGGACTGGTCTCAGTGGTCCAGAACAGGTACTTCGAGTTATTCAGGGACCAATCTGTAGCCATTGTGTTAAAAGTGATATCCCCAGTTTCGTTTTCAGTGACAACCGAATTGACCATCCAATTGTCATGGGCGAAGGGGTCATTATCCACATCGGACGGGATGCTCCAATCGCTCCCAGTATAGCCCCCGCTATTTACAGCATGATAGGCCCGTCCATCATAGTCGCCCCCACCACCTCCGTATTCATTCCAGAAGACAATGGGATAGGTGCTGGTGGCTATTGCAGATGGATAACGTCCAATATCGGCAAGATTGATATTTGAATGAGTCATCCATGATTCACCACCATCATTTGAGATTGATGCAGCGATTTGTCCTGAGCCCGCTCCTTCAACATATTGGCGATAGGCCATGACGATCTGATCCCGATTGAAGGGGTTGGCAGCAATTGTGTTTATTTCTGAAGCGATGAAACTGTAGCCATTTCGTGAGGAGTCCACTACCAAAGCATCTCCTTCCCTCAGACTGGTAAGGCGAGCTCCTATAGGTGGATCGATATTGACGAGCAGGTTTAATGGTTCAATTCTGTTGATTAATTCGGGTGAAACCACATCAGTTGTGGCAATTGGACTAATAGCGAATAGAGAGCCTACCAAAAGCAAACAGATTATAGAATATCGAATCAAAATAAATCCCCCTTATTTTTAATAATAATCTTTATTTATTCGTGTATTTTAAATTTTTAAACCCTTATATCCACAAAATAAGCTGATTTTCACTAATTTTTCTGACCAAGAAAATTTATTTCCGGCGGAGCCGCTGGATTAGGGGTAAAACATCTTCTTGTTCTTTTTGGAGGGGTTGGGTCGTGTCCACCCATTGCTGGTCTACTGGCTCGACAGGTGGATCAGGTATTTCTTCCAGCTCTTCATCAAGTGCATCTGGCTCAACAACAGCAGGGTCAACAACAGCAGGGTCAACAACATCATTAAACATGCTGCCTTTGCCCAAAATTAGCCAGTTAAAATCGAGGTCATACTCTTCTGAGAGGGGCACTAGTTTGGTACATTTGATTTCCCGCTCACCCATTTCCCAATAAATGATGGTTCGTTTTCCAAGGCCACAAAGACTGGCTACTTCCCGCTGAGTAAGTCCAACAGCTGCTCGAAATTCCCTTAATCGCTCTGCTACAGGTGACATGTTTCCTCGATTTTTGAACTGCAATAATATGCACCCTAAATCCTGCGAACAAAAAAGGAAAATGGGACATATTTGAATTCATTCATGAAAATTTCCTCTTTCAGGAGGTGAGCTCGAGATTAAAACAAATTGGTCTCTTCTTCAACTTAGTGTTGAATCTCAAATGATGATTCCCATATTCGCTGTATGAAAGAACTTCGACTTCTCGTTCAAACAATCCTGTTTCTTTCCCTGTTTTCTGTGACTCTTGCCAGACAAAACGTGCACGGATTTATTCGCGAAAATGAAACTGGCGAACCTCTACCCTATGCCAATGTTATTCTACCAGAGTTAAATCGCGGTGCCACATCCAATGTGGAGGGCTATTTTGTCGTCAGTAATCTTCCAGTTGGAACCCATAAACTCATTGTATCCATCATTGGTTATTCCGTACATGAACAGACCATTGAATTACCTGCAGACCTCAATCTACGACTAGATATCAGATTGGATCAGTCCATTATTGAAGGCCAGTCAATTGAAGTGAGTGCCGAGCGGGAAAAATTCAAGGAGTTGGTCAGTACCAGCACGGTGACACTAGACCGTCGAGCTATCGAAGTTGCCCCATCTTTTGTCGAAGCCGATGTCTTTCGTGCTCTACAGTTGCTCCCTGGAGTCCAATCGCTCAATGATTTTTCCTCCGCTCTTTATGTCCGCGGGTCCACCCCCGATCAGAACCTGATCATGTTGGATGGGATCACGGTTTACAATCCCATGCACCTCGGTGGTATTTTTTCAACCTTTAACACAGATGCCATCAAGGAAGCCGAATTCCATGCCGGTGGTTTCCCTGCTCAATACGGGGGACGTCTCGGATCAATTCTTAATATTGTAAACCGTGAAGGCAATACAGAGGAGTTGACAGGGAGCGCGAATATTTCTCTTATCTCAAGCAAAGCTCTGATCGAGGGCCCCTTGCCTACCTTTGGTTCCAACTTATTAAAAGGCTCATGGATGGTTGCTGGGCGTCGCACATATTTTGATGTTATTGCCAATGCTTTTTATAAGCGAATCGTATTGCCACGACTTGATCCAGTTGACCGGATGGATTCACCAAAAAATATTTTTCCATATTATTTTTATGATTTCCAGGGCAAGGTAAATCTGGATGTGGGAAGCGACCATCGCCTTACCTGGAGCTCATTTTATGGAGATGACGTCTTGAATTGGGACTACCAGGATGACTATTCTTCAGACGATTGGGAGGATGAAGGTTGGGATGATGGGGATTATTATTATGAGGAAAGTGACAGCAGTGTATTTGATTGGCGTTGGGGAAATTTTACCAATAGCCTGAGCTGGCGTTGGATAATTTCACCAAAATTGATCGCACGAACCTTTATCGCCAATAGTCGCTTCCGATTTGCTGTAGATTTTGACTTTGCAGATGAGAGCTACTCTCGAAGTGAGTATGACACTTCCAGCTATCAATCTGCCTTTGGCTTTGATCTATTTGATCGCATCAACGACAATAGCGTTGAATCTAATTTAACCTGGCTGGCAAACGATGCTCACAACGTGCTAGCTGGTTTTCAGCATAAAGAGGTACATTTCCAGTTGGGAATGATACTTGGTGCAGAGGAAACCTATAACGGTGTAAAAGAGACTTTTCGTGATACCATTATGTGGATGGAATCAAGACCAGCAGAGTCAGCCATATACATCCAGGATAAATGGGAAATGAGTCCACTCCTTTCCCTACAAACGGGTTTGCGCGTCGCCAGTTATTCTCTACATGACACGACTTATTTTGAACCACGTCTGGGTCTCAAATATTTTCTTTCAGAGAACGTTTCACTCAAGGGTTCTGTGGGTCGATATCATCAATTTCTGACTGTGGCCAATCCACCCGACGAAAATTTGAGATTTCTGGATATCTGGTTTGGCATTCCGAAAGACCGGCCAGCTCCCCGATCTGATCACTATATCTTCGGGATCGAATATTTAAGTGATTCTGATATTCTAGTTCGCACCGAGGCCTATTATAAATCATTTGACAATCTCCTGACACTCAAACCGACAGATCTCATTGCTGTGAACGAAGAAGATCAATTGATAATTGATCCATTTAATGAATTTTGGGACACAGATGCCTATGCCCAGGGATTGGAAATTCTGGTAAAAAAACTTTCTGGAAAAGTCCGTGGCTGGGCGGGTTATACCTATGCGCAAACCAAGCGGAAGTATGAGGGTCAAGATTGGTATTTCCCCAAGTATGACAGAACACATACTCTTAATGTAGTAGCGGATTGGGCTCTCAATGATGCCCTTCACTTTAGTACAGCCATCACGTATTCCAGTGGAAATCCTTATACAGCAGTCATTGGTAGAACAGAGACCTGGGAAGATCGTGCGTGGGATCTGGACAACTCATGGTTCAACCGAGAGACTTTTCTCTATGGAGAAAAACATGGAGTGCGCTATCCAGGATATTTCCGGTGGGATGTAAGCTTTAAGAAGCGGAAACCCTTTCTCAGTGGACACCGTGAGTGGTATTTCCAGATTTTAAATGTGACGAATCACTTAAATGTCTTTAGCTATTTTTATCGCAATGATGGGGGGTACAATTACAGAACCTACGAGAAGGAGAACAAAGGTGTGCAGAGACTTGGTATTCCCATGTTTCCATTTTTACCAACATTTGGGGTGAAATTTGAATTCTAGGCTAGCAAATGAAACCACGAATTACGCCAATTTCACAAAAAGGTTTACAGCAAAGTCTTTACGAGGAATGAAATGACGAAGCAATCTAATCTTGATGCCCACCACAAAATCCTGAAAGTGAGACTGGCTGGACTACTCCTCATTTTCTTATTTATCACATCCTGCGGTAACTGGGGCTGGGAAGCCATTGACACAGACAATGATGAAAAATTGAATGTATTTGGGCTCATCAGTCTGGACGATTCTGTGTCCAGCTTTGTGATCGTCCATAAAACCCTGGATACCGCTGGACCTGATGCGGAAATAGTCGGGTATGACACCATTTATTACGAATCTTGGGAATGGTATAATGAAGACACCGGTATGTTCCAGAGGGACACTTTCTGGTACGACCCTCCAGAAATCAGATCCCTGAGTGAATCACTTTATATTGTGAAAGATGCTGATGTCACTATTTCTGACGGATCACAGAGTTATTCATTCATCAGGAGTCCCCAAGATCGGAGCGGAGAGAATTACTGGTATCGTGATATATTTAGTGATTCTGCCCTTTATCTGAACACAGATGGTAGTTTTACACCCCTCCCAAATACAGAATACACACTGACCGTCACAACTCCAGGAGGACATAATCTCACCGGTTCTCTGATGACCCCAGCTCTACCTAGAATTAGAAGCAGCGAATTAGCTGATACCGTTTCAATCAATAGTCTTTTTGATGTGACCTGGAGCTACGATGGAGATTTTAATACAACTATTACCACTGGAATTGCCTCACAAGATTGGGAGCGACAAGTTTGTGGGATCAACCAGTTTGGCTTGATGGAACCAGGAGATACAACCTGGACATCCTCAGTTGATTCATGGTGTCTTGAAGTCAATCAGAGCGAGGATATGGTCTCCCAGATGGGTATCAGGCTGCGATATCTGGATGAAAATTACTATCGCTACTTCCTATCAAGTGATCCTGAGCTCGAAGCTATTTCTAATTTTCTCATCGGTGAAGGCAATATTGGCACAGCCTATGGGGTTGAAGGTGGATTTGGTGTATTTGGAGCTATGAGCGCCGATTGGGACAGTCGTTACGCCACACCTTAAACTACTTCAACAGGACTATTTTAGAATCAGCGTGTAGCACTATTGGAGAGCCCATCTCTCTGAATTCCACTTGTACCAGATAAATTCCTGCTTCCAGAATCCACCCCTGTGAATCTTTCCCATCCCAGGTGTACTCCTGTAAACCACTGACCTGATTGATGCTATGGATTTCAGTTACCCGTATACCCTGTATATCAAAGATGCTTAGTTTAATATCTCCATCCTCTGGAAGTGAAACCTGGATGTTGGTTTCTGGATTAAAGGGATTTGGGTATGCTTGCACCAGCAGCTCAGATTCAGGGGTTTGGATTCTAATCCCACTCGTTGAAATAGTATGTCCAACAATTGCGATGGGGATAGGCGACAGATCCATTTGTTCGTAATAAGACTGAAATTCATCAACTTCAGGCAGATCGTATTCAAATAGATCCTGGGCAAAACGTGGAGCTATGGTCTGATAGTTCATGGTAGCGCTGATGTGATAAGACACATCTGATGTTAGCCCACCTACGCGATAGTGGACTTTATCCCTCCCTGTACCCTCCTCAAGGCCGTTTTGATTGAAATCGGGGTCCTGGGTCGCTAAACCTGTAATGCTTGTAGAATCCGCTGCTACACCATCTGAGAGATATCCCACAGGAGGGATTCTATTGTCTTTTAGATACCCTGCGATTCTCAGGAGTGTGTAGGTCTTATCACTATTCACATCCCTGGGTATGTTCTGATAAATTTGGACCTGATCCTGATCATTGATACTCTGGCGATGTTGTTCGTAGCCTGGATCCAATCCAATAATTTCTCCAGTAGCATCCCAGGCACCGGAATGGAATACAATATTCCCTGATTGATCCTCAACTTTAACCTCTAACCAGGCTCTTCTACTGGGATAGGCCGTCGGAAATTTATGCCCGGAAAGATTTTCAACATCAACTTCGATAGTCAATGAATCCGTCATGACATTCCAATCAGTGGTAAGATTTAACCTCACAGATTGTCTCTCTAAAAGTCTCATACTTCTATCGATAGTTGAATCAAAATGAGCTTCCGATGCCGTGACTCCCAACTCATCCCCGAAATTTTTCAGCATTTTCAGCATAAACACATTTCCACCCACAAATTCATGTGTATGAAGTGGGTTACGTGAGCCCAACCACTGTGGCCGATTTGACAATACTATATTTTCTTCGATTGCAGGCATATGACAGGTCTGGCATTCAATGCCCAATTCGGGATAATCACTATTTAACCACTCCAGATAAGGTACTTGTTCTGGAGCCTCCCCTACTACTTCGCCCTCATCATTCACATAGGGTGTAAAAAGGGTGTGGCAGGTTGCACACAATTCAGAACTGGAGATGTGAGGACTCATGGTTGGCGTGTAATTCGCCATGGTTGCCATGGGTCCAACAACAGGATTGCTAAAAGGACCATAAATAAGTCGGCTATCTTCGATGGTAAAATGACCTGAAAAGCTCTCGCCCTGCCCCAGGTCTTGATCCTGTATCTGGTGACAAACTGCGCAACTCACCCCATCCATACCAAGGGGACTCTCCAGCATTTCAGCAATCGTATAGTCCGGCTGTCCATCATATCCTGCCTGAGTGTTGCCCATAGGGGCGTGACAACTTGTACATTTATCTTCAATAACGCTCTGCAATTGAGGGTTTGAAGCTATTTCTGCCTGCACTTTAGCCTGCCAGAGTGGGTCAGTGGCCGCATTCGCCATCATGGTGGATCGCCAGTATGTTGTTGGAGACACATCTTTTCCATGGCTGTCGCGTAAGGCCGCTGTATTAGGACCAGCCTGAGTATGGCAAACTGCACAAGAACCTGAACCTGAGAACAGCGTGCTGGTTTCTGTTGGTAATGACTGGGCGAATAAACCTGAGACACAGACTGACAGAATGAAGATTTTATTGATCAGATGCATATTCCCTCAATTTTAGATTCTATCTGGCTAAAATAATCCTCCTGGGGGTAATTAAAAGCACGAGCCCCAGTAAAACTGGAGCTCGTATGCAGGGAGGAAGTCCTCAAGAAAGGACAACAACTAATGATTTATGGCCTATTTCCTCTTCCAGGACGGTGCCCACGACGACCACCACCCATATCATCATTTCCACCACGAGGTCCTCTAGGTCCGCGTCGTCCTTCACGGGGTCCAAATTCATGCTGATCAAAAATCAATTGTTGATCTGGTGTCAGCAGAGATCTGATCTGGGTCCGATGCGCACCCATCAGAGCCTCAGCAGCTGTCCGATTGGCTTCAATCGCCGCTTCAAGTTCGGCAATTCTATCAGCATCGGGATTTTCGCTGTTATTGAGCAGTCTCAGCTCTTGCTCCAGTGAACGTGTGGTTTGACGAATTTCCTGCATGCCAGGTTGCATGCTCTCACGGAGGGCTGTAATCTGTTGCATCTGTTCGGTTGTTAAATTCAAGCTTTCATCCCAGGTCATTTGAGAACCACCGCCGCGGCGGCCCTGACCCATTACAATTGTCATAGAAAGTAAAATGAGAATAAATAATGTACGTTTCATGCTACTTCTCCTTTAGTTATTAATATTTAGAGTAATTCCATAGTTCATACTCGTATAGTCATACAGGGGATCATTGGAAATATTCTGAGTCCATCCTGTATTCACGAGCATTTCAATATCTGAAAACCAGTTACTATGATCCTGACCCAAATCCAGGCTCCAACTCATTTGAACTTTTTGCTTTTTATCTGAGCGGTCAAAACCAAGATCCTTATAAGCGTCATTCTCAATGACATAGCTCATACCCTCAAAGTCAAATTCATATACAGGAACATCCCTGTATCTTTTTTCATCAAAAACATAAATCAACTTTAATTTCTGTCTGGCACCCATTCGATATAATAAGCGCAATGATGCAGAGGGACCTTCACTCCTGAACCTGTCAATAAATGGGTTATTTAAACCATCCTGTAAGGCCAGGGCACTGGCATCTTCATTGATGAGGGATTGATAATCCAGCCACAATGTTGCACCGAGTTTGGGACCAAGAGCCTGGCTGAGTCTCAGCTTGGTTTCAAAAAGATAATTATCAGGAATGGAGTCAACTTCGATTGCACGGGTAAACCTGCCTGGAAGTTGATCATCTATTACGATCTGTGGCCAAAAGTTTTGATAGGCCAGGGAAGTCCTGAGATTTACTGAGGTCTTTGTATTGAAAGACTGGTTATAGGTAAGATATATCTCATGATCTGAATTTGAGGCTTCGGTAACCTCCTCAAAGCGATTAAAATTCAAATCATAACCACCAATGAACAGCTGTGAGGCTTTGAGGTAGTATTTCCATTTCAAATACATACCAAAACCACTGCTGTTATAATAGCTATAGCTATCATGGAAGCGGTTTAAGTAAGCGAATAGACCAGCAAAGATCTGGTTATCCTTGATATCGAGATAGCGAAGTTGAAGACCGAGCTCTGCGTCAGAATTTGAATATTCAGCAAATGGATATATCTGTGAGTGTGAGACATCAATATATGCCCTAGAATTGTCTGAGAGAATTGAGCTGAGAGAGAATGCATTTGAGCTATAGGAGGCATCGGGAACCAATTTGCTTCCCAATAAATACTCAGCCGTCCCAAATGAATTATCAAAAGTGTAGGTAAATTCACCAGCAGTTACTGGACTGCCAAACAAAGATAAGCCGCTGATTACAGCTACTAAGATTGCTCTGAAATTGATACGCTCTGGTTTGCTTATTAACATAGTTTGATTTGAGTTTTTCATGGAAGTTGGGGGAGGAAGATATCCTCCCCCAACATCACATCAATTAGTTGGCGTTATTCACTTTACCAGTGGACTTTTGGGGAGCAACTGGATCTGGGAGACAATCACCTGACCCAGGACCATTGCCGCCACCAAAACCAGGACGACCACCACCGTGGCCACGCCCACCGCCATCTTGTGGTGGTACAAAGTCATCATCGGCATGATTTGGAATACCATCACCATCGTCATCTGGTGCATTATCGTTATATCCATCACCGTCTTCATCTACGAACCCACCAGCACCGGGACCATTCCCACCACCTTGACCACCTTCTGGTGGTACATAATCTTCATCTGCATAATTGGGAATGCCATCACCATCATCATCTGGTGCCAAATCATTGTAACCATCACCATCTTCATCGATGAATTCACCAGGACCGTTACCACCGCCACCGAAATCACCATGACCATTTCCCCACTGACCACCCTGGGCATAAACCGGGCTGGCAATTGCGAATAAGCTGATCGCTACTGCCATCATCATCACCGTTAAGAGTTGCTTTTTCATATCGTTTCTCCTTTGTTAAATTTTTCTGCTTCAAAAAAGCTGCCCTCTATAGTCCAATCTCTGTGCCAGTTACTACCCCTCTCATAACATTGTTATCTATATTACTGTTATTCATACACTTATCGATATTCATGCAATTAATTTGATTATGAATATGTTCGACAAAACACGTCGAATTCGACAAAATTGTCGAGAAATCACCTATTTAATTATTGTTAAGAAGATCCTGGGATTGTCACCCCGAGCGGAGTCGAGGGGTAACGGACATAGGTATAATTATCCTTTTGTATGACGAGGCTAAATTCAGTTTATGTATATAAGGATTGTTATCTCTCGACTCCGCTCGAGATGACAAAGGGTCACACTTTTGGAAAATAAGTAATTTTATTTAAGGTTGTACTTCTGAAGTTTATAGCGGAGAACTCGTTCACTGATTCCAAGTTGTCGAGCACATTCACTCTGATTCCCCTCCGCTTCTTCAAGGGTGTTTTTAATCAGATCAACCTCCAGACCACCGACAGAATCCTTAAGCTTCCCTGAGGTGATCTTCTCCTTTGCCTTACTCTTCAGGTTAAGTCCTTCGGCTAAAATCTCAGGTCCCTGACAGAGAAGCACGGCGCGTTCGATGAGGTTTCCCAGTTCGCGGACATTCCCCGGGAAGTGATATGCCTCCAAAGCCTCCAGAGCTTTGCTGGAAAGTATCATTTCAGATCGACCTTCTCGGGCAGCAAATTTTTCAAAAAAATATTCTGACAATACCTTGATATCATCAGGTCTGCTCCTCAGGGGTGGTATCTCAAGATTTATGACATTTAATCGATAATATAGGTCTTCCCTAAACTCTCCAATCTCAATGGCATGGAGCAAATCCACATTGGTGGCTGCTATGACCCTGACATCTGACTTGAAGACCTTGTTCTCCCCAATTCTCTGGAACTCTCCACTCTGCAAAAAACGTAGGAGTTTGGTCTGCATCTCCAGGGGAAGATCACCAATCTCATCCAGAAAGAGGGTCCCAGTGTGGGCTTCCTCAAAACGACCCACTCTGGTAGCGGTTGCTCCTGTGAATGCGCCTTTCTCATGTCCGAACAGCTCACTCTCAATAAGATGACTGGGAAGGGCTGCGCAGTTCACGGCTACCACGGGGTGTTTACCTCGAGGGGAATGCTGATGTATATATTCAGCAAGAACTTCCTTACCTACTCCGGTTTCTCCCGTTATAAGGACAGTGACCTGACTGTCAGCCACACGCTTTGCCTGTTGGAGTAATCCTAGCATGACTGAATCCCTGGCAAGGAAACCCAGCTCCCCTGAATCTTGTTCCAAGGAGATATTGTGTGGATTTTGTGAGGTATGGATGTGATCCTCGATGCCGTTGAGCAGAATTTCAAGCTGATCCAGATCAACGGGTTTGGTCAAGAAGTCCCAGGCACCAGATTTCATGGCATTTACGGCAATATCCACTGTGCCAAAAGCAGTGATCAGAACCAGAATCACATTGGGATGGCGTGACTTTACTTCTTTTAACAGATCAGCACCTGTCATATAAGGCATTTTATAATCAGACAAAACAATGTCAACTGGATGCTTATACATATGAGCCAGCGCAGTTTGAGCAGACTCGGCTGTACTCACATCATATCCAATTTTCTTTAGAAATCCAGCGAGAGACTCCCGTTGGAGTTGTTCATCATCGACGATCAGTATTCTGGTCATTGTGTCACCGGCAATTCTATTTCGAAAGTTGTCCCTTCACCAGGATGACTCGTCACTTCAATCGTCCCATGGTGGTCTGCGATTATTTTATGGGTCAATGCCAGGCCCACACCAGTACCCATATCCTTGGTTGTATAATACAAATCAAAAATGCGACTGAGTTGATCCTCAGCAATTCCGGCTCCAGAGTCAATGATCTTTACGATTATCATATCACCCTTTTTCTGACCCTCCAGATTGATGCTCGCTCCAGATTCACAGGCGTCCAAAGCGTTTCGAACCAGATTGGATATTGCCTGTCTCAAATATTCTGCATCTGCATCAAATTGGAGCGTACTGGCCTGCACTGTCAGGGATATGTGTTGTTCCATGGCTTCTGATTTATACAAATCCTGGATGCTGTTTAAAAACTGCATCAGATCGAGAGTTGAGAAATTGAGGGAGGTCGGTCTGGTATACTCCAGGAAATCTTGGAGAGATTCATTTATGCGCGATATTTCTGAGACCATGGTGCCAGTGAGCGATTCATATTCCTGCTGATCTTCACCAGTTGAAAATTCGCGTTTCAGCCGCTGCGCCACAATTCCAATGGCATTGAGTGGATTACGTATTTCATGGGCCACACCAGCTGCAAGCTCTCCCACCGCCGCCTGCTTCTCTCGCAGTCGATTCAATTTCTCCAGCCTATAAACTTCTGCTTCTATCCGCTTCTTCTCCTCTTCCAGCAATGCTGAATTTTGTCGAGCCAGTAAAAATATAAGAAGCACAAAGGCGAGCAGAGTAAAGAGGGTGGTACGAATGAGAATTTGATAGACGATTTGACCTTTTAGACTCAAGAGGGTATCCGCTTTAAATCCAATACGCACTTCCCCCAGACTTGAGTTAAAAAATACAGGACGAACCACTTCCAGCAGACTGGTGTCTCCTTTGGAAACCTCAAAGAGGATATCAGCAAGGGGCTTGCGGGTCCAGGTATCGTCAATCTTTTCCCCAGACTTTGAAACATAGTATGGCTCACGGTCATCCAGCGCCAACTTCAGATATTGCAAGCCATTTACATGTAAAAGGTCTTCCAGGGCAGATTCCATGGCGGTGAGATATTTAAAATTTTGCTCAGCCTCCATTGACAACTGACAGGTGATTACACCACCCCTTTCTCTGGGGATAGCTACCAAAAATTGATCTTCAATACTGTCAGTGGGGGTGACAGGGTCCGCCTTTTGATCAACCCCGACAATGAGTAGTTCAGTTTTCCTGGATAAAATCGGCTGTAGCTGATTTTGGAGCCACGTATTGTCCTGGTCTATTTCAGCCGGGGTATTTGTTTTTGAAGCTGTTTTATAGCCGACATCCTTTTTCCCATTACTATCATAGGTGGAGATATCCATGATAGTTTCATCATTCACCCATTCGTCCAGGTCACTTCTTGATAGCTCCTGTTCTTTATCTATATGGTTCAAGATACTGAGCATATCGATGGCTCTATCGATATAGGATTGCTTTAACTCCTCTGTGAGATAGGCTTGACCACTGCCACTCTGCGCAATCACTGCGGCGGTCATGGCAGATTGATCCTGAATGAGCTGCAAAACGTCACGATACCTGGATTGATATTCTAGATAACTGGATAAAATAAGTAGGGTGAGAACAACAACGTATAATCCGATATACCAAGGATTTAGTTTTAAGATGTTTTTTACAGCTCTCAGCAAGTCGTTCCCCTATCACTTCGTTTTAACTGGATTGAAAAATAAATGGAGTTGGAGGAAGACCTAAATAAATCTGAAAATATGAATCTGGTATAAGAAGGTGATGAAATAAAAAAAGCCCCGGACCCTTCGATAAACTCAGGGGCCGAGGCTTTAAATATTAATGTAAGCAGATTTATTTCTTTTCAGCAACCTTTAGTCGATTCATGGAACGCTCTAGAGCTCGAAGTGCTCTCAGTTCGTCCTCCATCTCATCTTTTTTGCGATTGAGGTGTTCCTTAGCCCGATCATATGCTTTTTGTGCACGGTTCAAGTCAATACCCCCCTTAGGCTCAGCTGATTCTACCAGTAGCTGTACACCGTTCCTGGTGATTTCTGCAAATCCTTTGGCGGAGGCATAGGTCTTCTCTACAGAACCCTTGACAACTTTGATTTCACCGATAGCCAAAGCCATAATCGACTCAGTATGCCCTGCCAGGACACCGAATGCACCATCTGCACCAGGAGCGCGGACGTAATCTACTTCGCCCTCATCATACACTTTGGTAGGTGTAATGATTTCTAGATGAAATTGTGCGGCCATTATTAATTATCCACTCTTCTTTGCGCTGGCAATCACGTCGTCAATATTACCTCTATACATAAAGGCATTCTCATTGTATTTATCCATATCACCGGCGAGAATGGCCTCGAATCCAGTGATAGAATCTTCAAGAGAAACGTATTTACCAGCACTACCGGTAAAAGCTTCAGCCACAAAGAAAGGCTGTGAGAAAAATTTCTGCATACGACGAGCACGGTTCACTGTATTCTTATCATCATCGGACAACTCATCCATACCAAGAATGGCAATAATATCCTGAAGATCTTTATACTTCTGCAGAACAACTTTGACTTCCTGAGCAACATTATAGTGACGATCACCAACAACGCGAGGATCAAGAATTCGAGATGATGATGAAAGTGGATCCACAGCTGGATAAATACCCAACTCAGCAATTCCACGTTCCAAAACAGTCTTGGCATCAAGGTGAGCGAAAGTCGTCGCAGGAGCCGGATCAGTTAAATCATCTGCAGGTACATAGATAGCCTGCACCGAAGTCACAGAACCTTTTTTGGTAGAAGTAATACGTTCCTGAAGATCACCCATTTCTGTAGACAGTGTTGGCTGATATCCTACAGCAGAAGGCATACGACCCAATAGTGCAGAAACCTCAGAACCAGCCTGGGTGAATCGGAAAATATTATCTACAAAGAGTAAAACATCTTTACCTTCCACATCACGGAAGTATTCAGCCATGGTGAGACCTGATAGAGCCACACGGAGACGAGCCCCTGGTGGTTCATTCATCTGGCCAAAGACCATGGCAGTTTTATCGATAACACCAGATTCAGTCATTTCCAGATAGAGATCATTACCTTCACGGGTACGTTCCCCCACACCCGAGAAGACCGAGTAGCCACCATGTTCAGTGGCAATATTGCGGATCAACTCCTGGATCAGCACAGTTTTACCAACACCTGCACCACCGAAAAGACCGGTTTTTCCACCCTTTGAGTAGGGTTCCAGAAGATCAACAACCTTGATACCTGTTTCCAGAATCTCACTCGCTGTGGTTAGATCTTCCTGTTTGGGTGGATCTCTGTGGATGGGATTACGCTGCACATTTGGTGCAGGTTTTCCATCAATCACGTTGCCCACAACATCAAACATGCGTCCCAATGTTTCAGGACCTACGGGAACAGAGATAGGACCACCCACATCGGTAACTTTGGTACCACGTGTGAGACCATCGGTTGAATCCATGGCGATTGTCCGGACAACATTTTCACCCAGATGCAGGGCAACTTCCAATACCAACAGTCCGTCTTCGCGTTCAATATTCAGAGCATTTAAAATTTCTGGTAATTGACCGTCCTCAAATCGAACATCAACTACAGCACCCATTATCTGAACCACTTTTCCTTGCTTTGCCATCGTATGAATTTTCCTCTTATTCCACTAAAGCTTCGGCACCACTCACAACTTCCAGAATCTCTGTAGTAATTGCAGCTTGACGTGCCTTATTGTATTCCAGTCGGAGACGGTCGATGAGGTCTCCAGCATTATTCGTAGCTGCTTCCATTGAAGTCATCCTGGCTGCCTGTTCAGCGGCATTGGATTCAAGTAAAAAGCGCCACATTTGGATATTTAAATGACGGGGTACTAATGATTTGACCACCTCGTCCTTGGAAGGCTCAAATAGATAATCTGTGTCAACCACTTCAGCATCATCCTCTAAAACCAGAGGGAGATAGTGATATTCCGCGATTTTCTGCTGAGCAACATTCTTAAACTCATTGAAGATGACTCTAACGTCATCAAATTCACCTGACAGATATCGTGAGGTAACTGCTCTGGCCATTTGGGTGGCATCGCTAAAGTTAAGTTCATTCCAGAAATCAGCATAATGTTCCACAACATCATAGCCTCTTTTTCCAAAATACTCATAACCTTTACGCCCAATGCAAATGAGTTTAGCGTTCTCCTTGCCAACCCCATCAATAATATTTTCAGCCTGGCGCAAGATGTTCGTATTAAAGCTACCACATAGACCACGATCTGAGGTCAATATGACAAAAGCCTTTTGCTTGGCTGGTCTCATCGTTAGCAGATCATGTGTGCTTCGATCAATATCTGGTAAAAGATGATTCAGTACATCATTAATACGACCGGCATAAGGCCTCGCCTGTTCCATGTTGATCTGGGCACGACGTAATTTTGCCGCCGCAACCAGCTTCATGGCACGCGTAACCTGCTTGATACTCTCAATAGTACCTATGCGCTTCCGAATGACTTTTAAATTCGCCATAGCGATCCTAGGCTACGAAGCCTTTAACAAAGTCCGAAACCGCCTTGTTCAAAGCGGCATCAATCTCATCAGTCAGCTTGCCCTCAGTTGCAATCCTCTTTAGGAGATCTGAATTGGTGGCTTCCATATTGCTTAGGAATTCACTTTCAAACCGTCTCACATCTGCAGGATCAATGTCATCCAGAAAACCTCTCGAGGCAGCATAGAAAATGGCAATCTGCTTTTCCACAACCATGGGAACAAACTGATTCTGCTTCAATACTTCATAGAGAATTTTTCCCCGGGTCAGCTGTTTTTGAGTTTCAGCATCCAGGTCAGAACCAAACTGGGCAAAAGCCGCCAGTTCACGATATTGGGCCAAATCAAGTCTCATTCCACCGGCAACCTTTTTCATGGCAGCGATCTGGGCATTTCCACCTACACGAGATACTGATATACCCACGTTTAAAGCGGGACGTTGTCCACTATTGAAAAGATCCGTTTCCAAAAAGATTTGACCATCGGTAATGGAGATCACATTGGTAGGGATATAGGCAGATACATCACCCATTTGTGTTTCAATGATGGGCAGAGCTGTGAGTGAACCACCACCTAACTCTTTGTTCAATTTTGAAGAACGTTCCAGTAGGCGACTATGGAGATAGAATACATCTCCTGGATAGGCTTCACGACCTGGAGGTCTTCTCAGTAGCAAAGACATCTGGCGGTATGCAACTGCATGCTTTGACAGATCATCATAGATAATTAGAGCATGTTTGCCGTTATCACGAAAATATTCACCAATTGAAGCACCGGTGTAGGGTGCGAGAAATTGTAGGGGGGCAGGATCAGAGGCGTTTGCAGCTACAACGGTTGTATATTCCATGGCACCCTGAGCTTCAAGCTCAGCTACCACTCGGGCAACCGTTGAGGCTTTCTGGCCGATGGCTACATAAATACAATATACTGGATCATCGGGTGAGTCTGCACTATGGGTGTATTTTTGATTTACAATGGTATCTAGAGCAACTGCGGTTTTACCAGTCTGACCATCACCAATAATCAATTCACGCTGGCCGCGACCAATGGGAATCATACTATCGATGGCTTTGATACCCGTCTGCAGAGGCTCATTTACAGGACTTCTGGCCAACACACCCAGAGCTTTGCGTTCGACGGGATAGAGTTTTTCGGCCTTAATCTCGCCCTTGCCATCCATTGGAACGCCAATTGGGCTTAACACGCGTCCGATTACAGCATCACCAACTGCAACTGAAACAACCTTTCCTGTTCGCTTGGCCTGATCCCCCTCTTTTACAAGAGAGGTATTACCAAATAGAACCAGTCCGACTTCGTCCTCTTCCAGGTTCATTGCCATACCAACAACACCGTTGGGGAGCTCAATCAGCTCAGAGGCCATAACATTTTCCAGTCCACTAACGCGGGCAATACCGTCACCAACCATGATGACTTCACCAATCTCGGCCACATCAATGGAGAGATCTAATTTGCCCAGTTCTTCCTGGAGTAATTTTGTAATTTCTTCTGTTCGAATATCTGTCATATTCTTGTCTTTCCTTTAGGACTGAATCAGTGCTTGTCTGATACGTGCTATTTTACTGGAGAGCGAGGCATCCAAAATGGTATTGCCAACTCGTAATGTTAAACCACCTAGAATATCCTGATTTACTTCAGCTGTAAAATCAGCTTTCGAGGATGTGACCGCTTGGACAGCCTGGTGGATGCCTTGAATCGTTGCATCCGATAATTTGGTGGTACTGACGGCATGCACCTTTACCTGATCGCTGCGAGTGTAAAAGGCAGTTTCCAGGCCATGCATGATCATGCCCAACAATTTCATATCCCTCTCTTCACCCAACTGGGCAATAAAAGCCTGGTTGATTGGGTGCAAGTCGGGAAATACTTTGCCAAGTAGTTGAATTTTGACAGTGGCTTCAACTTTGGTTGAGGCCAAAAATGCTTTCAGTGCCGGTTCACGCCGATAACTGCCATAGAAAGACTTCATTGAGCGATAGACTGGCTCAAGAGCGTCCTTCTTCTCAGCAATATTTAGAAGCAGGTTGGCGTACTGGCGACTTTTTGCTGATGTGCGCATTAATTCTTTCCGTAATCCTTGAGAGCGTCTTCGATGAGACGTTCATTGTCTTCCAGAGTAAGTGATTTTGCGATAATTTTTTCAGCAGCAGCCATTGAAATATCTACAATCTGAGTACGGATTTCAGCAATCGCTTTGTCGCGTTCGGCGACAATCTGAACTTCAGCCTGTTTCAGAATTCCTGCAGATTTATCCTGAGCTTCATTGAGAATATCAGCTTTCATCCGCTCTGCGGTTTCTTTACCGGTAGCCACAATGTTTTGGGCTTCTTGTCGAGCTTTGGCTACCATCGCTTCATATTCACCGGCTACTTTATCAGCTTCTTTACGAGCTGCTTCAGCTTCCTCAAGTGATTCACGAATGAAATTTTCGCGATTTTCCAGCGCCTTAATCATAGGTTTCCAGGCTTTGGCTCCCAGGATCACCAACACAATAATGAAGGTGATCCAGGTCCAATACATTAAACCGGTATCAAAATTAAGTAGGTTTTCCATAATTCCTCCGAAGGAGTATTCTTAAACCTTATTACTTAATTGCAACAAGTAGCGTTACTACTAAACCGATAATGGCAACCCCTTCCAAGAGGAAGAGAGGTAAGTTTACAGCGCCAGTGATGCTGGAGGCAGCTTCAGGCTGACGTGCGATACCAGCAGCAGCTGCTGCAGCTAATTTTCCGATTCCTAGTCCAGCACCAATTACGATCATTCCTGCACCAATAGCGGCACCTAGATAAGCAAATTCCATTTTAAAACTCCTTGTTGTGTGTTTCTATCTTTGCTATCTCATAGCCACAAACATGTCTCATATCCCTGAACTGAGTAAGAGCTTTCCGAGCATAGTTGATAGAAGGTTTATATTTTGTGTTGTAAAAGTTCAATAAAAATCAATGATTCGGGTGAATTGATTGGCCAATGAAGACTGAGGAGAGTAGGGTAAATACGTAGGCCTGTACGATACTTACTATAATTTCTAAAAATGTAATACCGACGTTCAAAGCTACTGAACCAATGCCGATATAAATATTATGCAAAATAAAAATAGGTGCAAAGATAGCCAACATGGCGATATGTCCAGCAGTCATGTTAGCCGCAAGTCTCATGGTCAATGCAAAAGGGCGAACGAACATGCTCATTATTTCAATGGGGATGAGGATGATCAAAACAGCTTTAGGTACATCGCCTGGCACCATATTCTTCCAATGCTTAAAAAAGCCATGTTCCATAATTCCCGCAATAATGATGGCGAAAAAAGTGATGACAGCCAGTGCCGCGGTCATATTGAAATTTCCAGTGGCCGTAGTACCACCATGACCATGATTGATATAATTGAATATGGGCATGAGACCGAGAAAGTTCATGGTCAGTATTAAAAAGAAAAAGGACAGCACAAGAGGTCCCCATTTTAAGACATGATCCTTCCCAACGGTAGGAATGAGAATGCCTGTTCGGACAAAATCTACTACAAACTCAAAGGCATTGGAAAATCCACTGGGGATGGGTCTTTCTTCACTACGATATTTTCGGGATGCATATAGAGCAACCGTAACTAATAATCCTGCAGCAATCCAGAGCATGATAACATGTTTAGTTATTGAAAGATCAACACCGAAAAGTTCAAAATGGATCATCACGTCACTATTAGCGACATGCTCAATGATCTTATCCCCGATGTTTGTACTGGTTCCTTGGCCGTGTTCAGCCATTAAGAATTCTCCCCTTTTGCAGGTCCGTTATCTGCCATAAAAAGCGGCCAATAATAAGCTTCGACCCCATGCCACGCAAGAAAGTTTATGAGTAATATTACAATAAATGTCACATTGTCCATAGTGCCTGATTTTATTAGAATTACGATCCATATTGCGAGCATAATAACCTTCGCAAAGAAGCCAATAATATTGATTTTTTGAAGTTGTTGAGCATCATGAATTTTGTTTTTATCAACCCAAAAAAGTATCACCCCACTAATGACTACTGGCAAAAAGGCTCCTGCTAATGCAGACTTGATCAAATCAAATTGATTCGTAAAGGCGAATGCGGCTATTACTATACTATTTAGCACTAAAGCAGCAAGTCCTATAACCTGCCAAGGCTTCACTACTCATCGCCCTTTACATAGATGCTTTTATATAATTCATACATTCCAATAACTACACCCAGCAATGCTCCAGTGAGCACCCCATACTGAGGCCAGCCAAATTTTTCATCGATAAAATACCCGATAGCACCAAGACCCAAGACACTGCCGGTCATGGTTGAGGCCGCTGCCATATACTTGCCGGAGCCGTCAGATTTCAAGTGCTGCTAAATCTCTTCGCCGAGGGCTTCAAATTCATCAGAAGTGGAAGTTTCAGGAACCATGGAACTGCGACCATGGAAAACGGCCCCATCCTCAATGATAAGCCTGGTAGCAATAACATCGCCCTTCAGTCGTCCGGCTTTCCCCAGGGCTACTTTTCCCTTCACTTCTATATTGCCACCCACAATACCACCAATGATAGCGTAATCCCCTTTTATGCCACCCTTAACAACACCAGATTCTGAAACAGTAACAAAACCTGAGGCTTCAATACTGCCATCCACGGTTCCATTTATATGAGCACTACCATTGATATTCATATCTCCAGAAATGTGAGTCCCCCGCCCGACAATAGTTTCTATGCGATGTATTCGATTGGCCATTCTAATATTCCTTCTCAACAGCTGGAGAGCTCGTTTCATTCAGCTCAGTGATAAATGTAGCAGGATCAAGTGGTACACCTTTGTACCAGATCTCAAAATGAAGATGAGCCCCATCAGAAATACCTGTATTGCCCATGATGGCAATGGGTTCTGCACGATCTACAACCTGTCGCTGTGTCACCAGATTTTGTTCATTGTGACCATATACGGTGAGGTAACCGTTTCCATGATCAATAATAATGGTATTCCCAAAACGATAGGTCCAATCTGAGAAAATGACATACCCTCGACCGGCTGCCTTCACAACCCTATCCTCAATAGAGGATAAATCTAGTCCAAGATGGTCCTGACTAAAAAGCCCTTCCCTGACTTGAAATCCAGCGTTCACAAAACCCTTGATAGGTAAATAGGTAGGCAAATCATCTAACAAGCCCATGGTTTCAAATGGGGAGAGTTCCCAATTGTCCTCAAAAGCATTGCTATCCCCTGCATCTGCACGAAGGTTATAATGGCTCCCCAGTGTGCTTTCAATAAAGTGATTTATCTCATCAATGCGTTTGGCATTTTTCAACAAACCGGCAACTTCCTGTCTTTCACTAAGGAGATAATCATTCTCTCGCTTAATGTCCCGATATTCCAGTGCTTTGGGCAAATAATAGGTCGAAAATAGAATGATGACGGCGAGCAAACCAAGAATGAACAATTTCAGGATATTGACAGTTACCGCTGTAATTGAATAGGATCTGCCATTGGTTTCATTATCCGGTAGGATGAGTATGGTATATTTTTCGTGCTTCATGATTTCTTGTTTCTGCCTATTCCTGTTAGTGGGGAGTGTTCCGGATACAGATTGCTATTTTTTTAGAGACTCGAACAATTCCAGTAACCGCTCAAGATCTTCATCACCAAAATACTCAACTTCAATGATCCCCTTTTTGGGACCAGCCTTTATCTGTACACGGGTTCCCAGAACCGTCATGAGGGCTTCTTCACTGCGAGTTAAAAAAACTGACTTTTTGGGGGGAGTTTTCTTCTTTTTTGCTGAAACAGGCGTCTTTTCCTTGAGCTTTTTGACATAATTTTCAGTTTCGCGAACGCTCATGTTCTTCCTGCGAACCTGATGGAAGATGTGAATCATTTCTTTTTCTGAATCGAGCCCCAGAAGTGCTCTGGCATGACCAGCTGATATGACGAGGTTTTTTAAAGCAATCTTAATTTCTGCCGGCAACTTCAAGAGGCGCATGGCGTTGGTGACAGCCGCTCGGCTCTTACCAATATTACTGGCAATTTCCTCGTGTGAAAGGTCGTATTTCTCGGATAGAAGTGAGTAAGCTTCAGCCTCTTCAAGGGGATTCAGATTATCCCTCTGTAAATTTTCAATCAGCGCTAATTCCATCATATCCACATCTTTGTCCACCACAAGAATGTGAATTGGAATTGTCTCTAAACCCAGTGCCTGGCAAGCTCTCAGACGCCTTTCACCGGCGATGAGTTCATATTCACCGTTGACTTCGCGGACCGTGATGGGCTGTATCAGACCTTTGGATTTAATAGATGCTTTTAAATCTTCAAAAGCCTGGACCGCCTTTTCTGAATCAAAATCTTTTCTGGGTTGAAATGGATTTGGTCGAATATCGTTGGGAGAAGCTGTGAGTGAGGAAATAGATGACTCTTCAGGTGCACCCAGGGATTCAAGAATTGCATCCAGACCCCGTCCCAGTCTTTTAGGGACTTCAGGCATTTTCAAGCACCTCTTCTACCAGATTCATATAATTGGCAGCACCAACAGAATTAGCATCATACAGCATAATGGGTTTTCCATAACTCGGCGATTCACTCAAGCGAACATTTCGGTTGATGTAGGTCTTGTAAACTCGCTCTTTAAAATAGGTTTTCACCTCTTCAACAACCTGCTTACTCAAATTGAGTCGACTATCATACATGGTCATCAGGACACCTTCAATAACAAGCGCCTTGTTTATTGTCTTTTGAACGCGGCGCACCGTATTCAATAACTGACCCAGGCCCTCAAGAGCATAATATTCACACTGTATTGGAATCAAAATGGAGTGCGCGGCTGTAAGTGCATTTAGTGTCAGAAGACCCAGTGAGGGCGGACAATCAATAATGATAAAATCATAATTCTCTTCAATTCCTGCTACCGCCTCTTTCAGAATACGTTCTCGGGCGATGGCCGAAACCAATTCAACTTCTGCACCAACCAATGATGGACTGGAAGGTACGAGGTCCAGGAATGGCAATTCACATTTATGCATAATATCTGGAATAGCCGCCTGATTAAGCAGCACTTGATAGATACTCTGACCATCCACTCGTACGGGGTGTCCAAGTCCAGCAGTAGAGTTTGACTGGGGGTCTAAATCGATAAGCAGGGTCTTTTTCTCAGTCACAGCCAAACCTGCAGCCAAGTTGACTGATGTCGTCGTTTTCCCCACACCCCCCTTTTGATTCACGATGGCTATAATTTTTGCCATAAGATACTGTTTTTTAAAGACCTTTGCTAATTATGTTCAGGCTTTGAATATAGTTGACCTGTATCCCAAAAACAACGTGTAGCTGAGTGTCAATCTGCATTAGAATTGAAAACCCGCTTCCGCAATATTTCAGGCAAGGAAACTGAGAGAATAATTATCACCGCACCTGTTAAAGCAGAACTTGATAGTTCTTCTCCCAGGAGTACCCAACCCCAGATACTGGCTAAAATTGGAATGAGGAAAGTAGTATAGCTCATTTTTACAATTGTGACTCGATTAAGCAACCAGAAATACATGGTAAATCCAAGGGCGGAACCAATAATTGCGAGATATGCTGTGGCTCCCATTGTGACAATATTTAATTCCACACGCTGCCAGGACTCAACAAACAGACCTGTGATAAGTAATAGAGTTGCTCCTATGAGCATTGCAGAGGCATTCGCAGCTACTGGATCAAGATTTTTTCCTTCCCGTTTGTACAATACATTGGGATATGCTGCTGCCAGGATGGAAAGCAGGATGACAACCATACCCTTCGCTGTCTGGGGATCAAAGTCTGCCCCCCTGAGATCAAAAATAAAGAGGGTGCCTATGATTGCGCCAACCAGACTGAATATGCTTGATGCATTAATTTTTTCATTCACCAGCATCCGATGAGCGAACACAGCTATCATCACAGGTAAAGTCGCCCAGAGGATTGAAGTGATATTGCTATCAACGAATTGCATCCCCCAGTACGTGAGGCCATATCCAAAAAAGAAGTTACCTATCCCGAGGGCCAAAATGATATGTCTATCTTCCCGTCGCGGCAAAATCGGTTGTTTGCGCCATTTCTGCAGCAGGAACAGAACCAGACCTGCCAGGAAGAACCGAATAGACGCCATTAGAAATGGCGTATCACCGACACTCACTTTGATGGCAATCCAGGTGGTGCCCCAGATCAGGACGAGAGTAATGTATAAGAAGGGAACGATATAGGATGTCATTTTCACGCGGAGAAATTAGCGTGGTTCTTTCTTTTGACTATGTAAATGTTTGGACCCACCAAGATTTGCGAGTGGTTTCTCATTCAAAAGATTCAGCCTTTCCAAATTTGGGAAGAGCTCCCCTTGTATTCAACTTTATGCGAAGACTTCCACTTCAGGGATAATGAGTTTTGTGTTTTTCTGTAATAAGATTCCCAGAATATTTTGGTGCGTTTGATGATGTGACGAAAAACTTCATATCTCGTCCGAATATCCCAAAGCCTTACTGACAAGGGCTTATATGCACTTTTTATTTATTACCTGTTATTATTAACTCCTATTAATAAACACTACTAATACTATGTGCTTTTAATATTTCTCACTCATTTCGGCATGTATATCGCAAAGCTATATTTTGAAATATAGATTAATTATGAATGCAACAGACATAAAAGAGCGCCTCTCAGACAAAACCAGACCGGTATTCGCCATTGGTGTAGCTGCCGACCTGGTGGGCGTTTCTGTCCACACCTTGCGGATGTACGAGACTGAAGGTCTGATTATTCCACAGCGTACAAAATCCAAACGTCGACTCTATTCCCAGACAGATATCGAAAGGCTTCAATGCATTCGCGTCATGATCGAAGATCGTGGGTTCAATCTGGCAGGGATTAAAGGGATGATGTCCATGGCTCCCTGTTGGGAGATCAAAGGTTGCAGTGAGACAGATCGTGCCTCCTGTGATGCATACAAATCATCATTAGAACCGTGTTGGATGGTAAAGTCGAAGACTTCTGTATGTCAGGACGAAGCATGTTCTGAATGCCCGGTTTATCGAGATGTAACGACCTGTCACAACATGAAATCCTATTTACAAGAACATTGGAAGAACGCATGAGTACTA
>JABMQQ010000182.1 GCA_013202495.1 Fidelibacterota bacterium
ATGTTAAGTCGGAAGAGGCTGCGTATGAAGCGATACAGCTTACAAGTACTGTTATTGGCTCTAACCCTGATATTTGTACAGTGCTCGATGTTCGGTGGAAAATCTAAACCGGAAGAAGAGTCCTGGGACAAATCGTCAGCACGAGGTGACTCAACAAATCGTGCTGAATCTGCAGGTGTAGATGCTCAGGGCACTGATGAATCTGCCTGGCAGAGTGGTGAAAAAGCTGATAATCTGATCTATAATCTTGATCAACTAAGAAATAAAAAACCGGATTCTGGCGAGTCTGCTGATTTTGTCACTAGCGAGATCAACTATGAAGTCAAACGTCTGGCTGCTGAATTAAAATATGTAAAAAAGAAATTGACCGAACTTCAAACTCAGAGTGAAGTCTGGACCAACCCCTTAAGTATATATAGTAAGGAAGTACATTTAGAGAATGGCACCAAGCTATTTGGTGATGTCATTGATCAGGACAAAGATAATATCCAGGTCAAAACTCTTATCGGTGTACTTTCCGTCTCCCGCGATCAAGTCTTACGTATTGTAGATAATATTCCTACATCTGATGATGCTCCTGCCGTTACAGCTGGAGATGGTGCGCGCGGTGGCGCTCCCATGAATATTAATGGTGATCGTGCTAACATGGCCGGAACCCAGGATGTCAAGGGCGATACACGCGATAGCAAATACACCGGCAACGTCGTTTTATCCGGCAGCATCAAAGAACGCAAGGATCGCACAGGAAATACCATCCTTTCTGGTGTGGTAAAAAATATTGGTGGTCGTCGCGCAGACTTTGTCAAAGTAAATTTTCTTTTCAGAATTAACTGGAGTGGTGATACACGAGAGCTTACGGCCTTTGTCAAAGGCTCCCACCATGTATTTTCAAGTGGTGTTAATACTGACACCTCTCTTTTTCCTGGTGCCAGTGGTGAATTTGAACTTTATGTACCAAATTCTTTTGGCTCTTTTATAGGATATAGTTATTCACTCGACTGGGAAGAGCATGATATCTAAACACTCACTCATATTATCCCTTTCTCTGGCAACCCTTCTGGGACTTATGGCCTGTACGCCAAAAGAGCCGGCCACATCCACTCCTAATATTGAGCAGATGAAGATGCAATCCCAGATGAAGGCACTTTCTGCCGAGGTGGTCAAGCTCCGCGAATCCCGTGAAGAAGTCGAGCTTCTCAGAGCCAGTATCGCTGCCATGGACACACAAATTGCCGTCTATCAAACCAAATTAGATGAAAAAGCTGAGCAACCTGTTATTGAAGTGGTTGCCACTCCCCGTGATCCAGATATCATCAATCTGAGAGGCAATATTTATGTCCTGATTCGTGAAATTGACTCTCTGAAAGAGGGCATGAAAAATCTATTGCTCTTAAATGACTCTTTGGAAATACAGATCGAGCAACTTGCCCTGGAGACCCATGCTGGTGTCGTTATGGAATCAGTAACTAAAAAACCAGCACCTGTTGAAGCCAGGCATGAAACTGTAAAAGTGAAGACTACGCTTCGTGTGGCAGAAGCTCCTCCGGCTGTTGAGAAACCCGTTGCAGCCGTTGTCACTCCCTCCAAAGCTCGCGGTTATAATTTAAATGCGGACTATCGCATGGCCTACAATGACGCCCTTAATAACTATTTCAATAATGATTTTCTTGAAGCCATCCAGGAGTTCCGGATCCTTATCCAACGTGAACCTACTGGCGCCTACGCTGACAATGCACAATACTGGATTGGTGAATGTTATTACTCCTTAGAAGATTTTGAATCTGCTGTTACGGAGTTTGAGAGGGTTTTCAATTTTGAAGAAAATAATAAAAGTGATCATGCCCTTTTCAAAATCGCCATCAGCTATCAACAGCTCGGTCGCTATTTGAAAGCCCGAGAACACATGGAACGATTTCTCAATGAATACCCGGACAGTGAACTGGCAAACCAGGCCAGGGACTTCTTAAAAGGAAATCGTCAGAACTAGATCTATGAAATCACATCTCACATATATCACTCTGATTATACTCCTTCTTGGATTGACTGCATATGGTCAAACTGGACAGGGATCTCTGTTCTATGATATTGGTTTGAGAATAGATGACAGCACCCAGACGAGTCCCGATATAGATGGCGAGATCAATGATTCCCCCGAATTATTAGGGCAGCAAATGGAACTTGAAGAAGAATTAAATCGCTATCAGCACAAATTAGCTGAAACAGAACTTCGCTTGAGATATCAGACAACTGTAATTGATAGTCTACAGTCTGAGATTGCCCAGATTAAGGCTGCCGGAGAAACGGATCGCGCCTTACTGAGCACCCGCATTACCAGCCTGGTGGGTCAACAGGAAAATGCCCGGAGAACCCCAGATTTTGTACCTGGTGAAAGCCAGACATCAGATAGCGTATTTGCTGAATTGCATACTCCCTGGAAGCATGCGACCGTAACTACAGCTCCTATCAATCAACCATATTCTGGTCCGAAATTAAGTGAGCGTGAAGAACAGGCCGCCTACAGAGGTGGACTCACAAAGTACCACCAGGAACTTTATTACCAGGCCATTGAAGATTTTAACAACATCGTTCAAGGCGGTGTTGATGTGACTATGCGTGCGAATGCGCAGTATTGGGTAGGCCGCTGCTATTTTGAAAAAGGACTCTATGATGAAGCGATTAGCGCACTTGAACAGGTGCAGCGCTTCCAGAATTCTGACAAGCTGGACGATGCCCTGGTAATGATCGGGCTGGCCTTTAAAAACAAGGGTCGTCTTCCGGAAGCAAAGCTTGCATTTCAAGAGCTGGTTTCCCGTCACCCCGGCAGTGAATATTTGACCCTGGCCAGACGATTTGTGCAGGAATGATACGAGATGAGAGGCTGATCCTGGAGATCATCATATGAAAACATTAAAACATATACTGATTTTAGTTATCGTTGCATCAGGCATATCAGTTTACGGTCAGACGACCCTGAATTATTCAAGACCTGGACCGATGATGCATATTCCAACTTCCAGTCTATATAATGAATCCTATTTATTGCGTATTGGTGTTGCCGGTCAATCCACCCGTGGTGCTTTCGAAACTGATTATTGGAACAAGGGTGCCTTCCTGGAAACAGATATTACCCGTGATTTCAGACTGGGTCTCTCCGCCATACAATCTGGTTCGGCCGCCAATGAAAATGATATTGCCTTACATATTCAAAACCGCCTGCTGACATATGGTGAAACTGCAGTGGGAATTGGAGTGAATGATATCAGCGTTACCAGCGCAGCTTCAGATTCTACTGGTCTTGAAGAGAAAGTCCGAAATCTTTCCTACTATATGCTGCTCAGCCGCGAGAACAGTTTTTCTGAGTATAATCTCAAAACCTATCTGGGTATTGGATCTGGACGTTATGGTTCAAATTTTGGAAAATTCGATCTCACCATTGACAGCACAACGACGACATTTGATACAACCAAAACACCCAGAGCCAACAGTATTGGTTTCTTTTTAGGGCTATTATTGAACACCAACATCATGGCTGATCGTGGCGGTCTCGATTTCATTATTGAATGGGATGGTGTGGGTATCAATGCTGGAGTGAAAGTACCTTTAACTCATGAATACCACATCAATGTCGGTTTCTCCAACATGCAAAATTTACCCTATCTCGGTGAGGATCGTGAGAACCCACCCGGTATAGGAATCGGTCTAGATTATTTTCTACCCCGCGTCAAATCTGCAGCTAGCAAACAGCGCGGCGGTATCAAGGTTTCAGGTGTTATTACTGAAGATGGCTTGCCAATGCGAACGGTAATTGACTCCAGCTGGCACAAAGCTCAGGAACGCCAATTGCTGGTTCTGAGGGATTCCCTCAGAATGTCAAGTGCGGAGATTGAGCACCTCAATCGTATGGTAGAGCATCTTGAACAAAGAAATCAGGTTTTGGCAGATTCAGTGGCCTCTCTCCAATTAGCGCGCCATGTTTCTGATGCCCAGATCAACCAGGCTTTGAAACACCTCTCACGTTCATTGCGACTATTCTATAACGAAGAATATGATGATGCGCTGATTGAGATCAACGAAGCTTTGGAATACAATCCAAACCTGGCTTTAGCTTATTCCAGACGGGGGTCCATCTATTACAAGCTAAATA
>JABMQQ010000183.1 GCA_013202495.1 Fidelibacterota bacterium
TCCTATGAGAACCCCGCTATTATAAGACTATACTCTGAATTTCTCACCGATGGACCCTGCGGACACAAGAGTCACAAACTGCTTCATACCGCTTACACACCGCGAGGGAAAAAACTCGTCTAAATTATCTTTGTGATAAACGAAAAAAGGCTATCCAAGCGGGTAGCCTTTTTTTCTTTAATCCTCGTTCCTAAATTTAATTTGGGAACGGGATAATCCCGCGGATAATCAATAGTTATAAGCAAAATCCATATTCCTGCCTGACGCAGGCGGGCAAGCAACCCCTCTTTGTCACATTGAGACGCCTGCTATGGCGCATGCTGACGCTGCGCGATCAGGTGCGAAGCTGGTTCGTTAGGAAATTTATTATTTCAACTGTTTATTATTTCGCGAATAACATCTTCTTGATTATTCGTTCCGAACCGGCTTTAAATTCGTAAATATATACTCCGGTAGCCAATCTGTTGCCGGAATAATCCGTTCCGTCCCAATGGATCTGGTGATAACCTGCCGATAGCTGTTCATTTAATACTGTTTTAACTCTCTGTCCGCTAATGGAATAAATCGTAAGTTTCACCGATTCGGATTTCGGCAGACCAAAACTGATAGTTGTAACCGGATTAAAGGGATTGGGATAATTGCCGATTAAAGTTAACTGTTTCGGGATTGCTTCGATTGCGGCAACCGGAGTCTGTTGCGCTATGCCTTTGGCAATTCCTCCAACGATTACCGAATGAATATCAGTTGCTGTATTCCCATCAGAATCGGTGACTTTACATTTTAATGAGAAGTCAAAAGAGGGTCCCATTGTAATTGTCTGCTCACCTTCCCACCAAGACATATAAATCCACTCCCCAGGCGGTGGAGCCAATGGTGTTACCCCATTATTTGCAAATTGTTCAGCCCCACCTTCATCATTACGATACCACCATTGATAATTGGTATAGGTTCCACTACCGCCTGAGGGATTGGCAGTGAAAGTACCTGACTCACCAGATTGTAAATAAGTTGGACCTGTTAAATTAACTGATAGAGGAGGCAGGATTCCAAGAACAGTGTAATTCCACGTAACATTCGAAGGATATTTAGGCACCCAACCAACATAAGTACCAGCAATTGTCCATACTTTATATACATAAGTTTTCAAAGTAGCGCTGCTGTTATTATGGGAAACCACATCACACCAGCCCATTCCGAAATTGGGATTGGCTATGGAATAACCATTTGTACCGACACCGCGACCCCATACGTTTGGTGTGCTTTGAAAACTTTGCCCGAAGTTTACCGTTTTTCTAACTTCATATCGTTTGACAATGTAAACACCAGTTGCCAAACCTGGGGTGCTGTAAAAAACCATCGTGTAATAACCAGTATTCCCCACACTTGAGCCACCACTGGCTGTCCATTGTCTGACTACATTGGGAGATCGAATCAAATCTAAAGCTTTTTTCGCATTCACGCGGCCGGTGCCATACCAAGTGTCAAAACCAGGGTCACCTTTGTCATCGACTCCGAGTCTGATAATCTGCTCTATGTCATCGTTGTAGAGATTTGGATTTTCCGAAAAAAGCAACCCGGCAATGCCTGAGACGTGCGGCGTAGCCATTGAGGTTCCACTCCAGGATTCATAATGAGGGCTATAAGGAGTGCAACTCCAAATATCAACCCCGGGGGCAGCTACGTCAATGTGATTTCCCGTATTGGAAAAACCAGCATGATTGTCACCTGCATCTGTTGCACCAACGGCGATGATACCCTGTCCAAAACCGGCAGGATATAGAGTCTGAGAACTAGCATCATTGCCCATTGCAACCGCCGCAACTCTGTTCAGTTTATAGGCATTGGAGAAAGCTAAACGAACTGTCGTAGAATATCGCCCTAGTGGACTAAGGCCCCAACTATTGTTTAAGATATCAGCTCCTGCATTGACAGCATCCATAATGGCATAATAGGTGCCCTCATCGTCTGTGTTATCAACTCGTTGAGAAATCAGTCGCGCATTCCAGTCCACTCCAGCAATGCCTTTATTATTGTTCGTGTTCGCTGCGGCAATGCCTGCCACATGAAAACCGTGACCATTCCAGCCCCAACCGGCATCGCCTGATACTTTTCCGTTCAGATCTTCGTGAGAACCCAAAACTCCACCATCAATGATTCCGATTTTTGTCGCAGAGCTGCCCGTGGTAATATCCCAGGCTTCAGGTGCGTCAATGTCGTGATCGTTTGGCTGGTCCAAATTCCATTGGTCACCATTTTGGAAATGTGGGTCATTGGGCATAACCGCAGGCGCAACAGTACCGTTGGGTTCAGCATAAATTATCTCAGGAAACCGAACGAGTTCTGCAGCAGCTTTGAGGATATTTGCTCCCTTCGGAAGCCGAATCTTGTAAATGTTGGAGAGATCGGCTAACCTAACAATCTCTCCAGTCCTTGCAACCCCTAAGGTATCAGCAAGATTAAAATCCTTAAAGGCTTTGGAAACCTGCTCTGCGTTTATCTTACTTAGAGCCGTTCGAATACCTGGAATCGAGATCGTAAGTTCATCGATTCCCGCTTCTGCTCTCCCATGAGGCATTTGAATAACGCCGGGTTGAAACATGACAATGATTTCTTGCTCAATATTTGTTTCTTGAGCAAAAGCGATGGAAAATACCATCGTCAACATAGCAATGTTTAATATGAATGTTCGTATAGACATTACTTAGCTCCTTATTTTTTTGGTTTCTCGTTATTTTTATCTGTTTCATAGCTTTATCCTTGACGATTTTCAGATCGCCAACCTGCTTATATGCAACTGAGATAGAGTTGTTATGTAAAACCCGAAGGATATTTTCGCATTAGAATTTCCTCACTTACTTCTTCTAAAGGTCAACTGTCGCTTGTTTTCCCCATTTGAATTCATGACCCAGAGATGTCCATTTTCATCACTAAATTCTGCATAGTTATGGCGGGTATAGACAATCAAGTTGCCATCAGGGGACCAGGCGGGAGAAGTACCCTCGTTTTGAGTCAATTGCTGTAAATTTCCCCCATCTAAATCCATCACCAATATATTGTGTAGACTTCCTCCAGATTCAAACGCTATTTTCGATCCATCTGGAGAATACTTGGGGCTTGAACCATGTACAAGCCATTCAGCATTGGATCCGCTGGTATCCATTATGAATATCTCTGTGCCAGCTTCACCTCCTGAAATATATCGCTCATGAATGATACAGTTTCCATCAGGGCTCCAACTTGGCCTTCGCCAGCCACCTTGATCCAGACTATCACTCTCTTGACTTATATTTTTCTTATCTTCTCCATTAGGAGACATGGTCCAGATATCATACTTTGTGTCATCAACGTCAGAATCGTAGGCTATGTGTTTCCCGTCAGGGCTCCAGGCGGGATAAAAATTCCGTCCTTCGAATGTAAGTTGTGTTAAACTATCTCCGTTGACCGTGATCTTGTAAATCTGTGCTTGATTGACAAAGGCAATCCACTCCCCATCGGGACTCCAGGCTGGCAGCCGGTTTTCGCCTTTAAGAAACATTCGCCTGTTATCCCCTGTAGGTGAGATAAAGTATAAGCCCACAGAATCAGGATTTACATCATAAGCACCCCACGGGTGTACCTTTGTAGTTCCATTATGATAATAAGCAATAACACTTCCATCGGGCGACCAGGCAGGGGATTGGTCAATTTCTGGGTAGACCGGATCATAGGTGATGCCATTTCCATCATCAACAGGATTTTTTACGCAAGAAATTATTTGGAGGATAAATAATCCTACTATTAATGCTTTTTTTATCATAATTAATAAATTTCCTATCTCATTAAAATTCCACTGTATTTGTCGTATTATCAATAAAATTAACTTAAAACATTTATCTTTCTTAATACCTAACTTGTCAATATATGAAAATATTTCCATCATATCAGCCTTATCTCTTAGAGATCTCTGCCTCGGAGAGGTCTCGAGACAAGATAGCAGTCAAAATATTCCCCATATTGCCTTGATATTTATCAAAATACGGAAATATTTCAGTTGAATTATCATGGATTCAATATATATTTGTAAAGTAAGTAATTCAAGGAAATTTTATCATTATCTTTAATCGTGATAGCGACCGATTAATTCTGTTAATGTATGGCGGATAATGCTCGTTCCCAAATTCAATTTGGGAACGAGAACGAATGACCGA
>JABMQQ010000184.1 GCA_013202495.1 Fidelibacterota bacterium
ACTTCTAACTTCTAACTTCTAACATCTAACTTCTAATTTCTAATTTTTAATTTTTAATATTTAATATTTAATTTTTAATTTTTAATTTTTAACTCACTTAACAGCACCATACATATTCCACATTGGTAGAAAAATACCCAGGGCCATAAACAGTAGCGCGCCACCCATAAATACTGTCATCAATGGTTCGATGGCACCACTAAGACCTTCAATTTTAGCATCTACTTCCGTATCGTATTGAGCAGCAACATTGGCCATCATATCATCCATGGCACCTGACTTCTCACCGACCGCAATCATTTTGACAGTCATTTTAGGAAAATATTTACTTTTCCCAAGCGCCGCCGCCAAACTGACACCCTTCTCTACTTCTTCCCGGGCGTTGGCAATCTCTTTTCCAATCACGACATTTCCCACGGTCTTTTCTACTGTCTCCAGGGCTTTGATAATCTGAATTCCACCACGGCTCAAGGTTTCAAGCATATGGGCAAAGCGGGCTATATTGGTTTTTAAGAATATCTCTTTAAAAATTGGTAGCTTAAGTTTGAAACCATCAATGGTAAATCGACCTTTTTCTGTTTTCCCAAAGGCTTTCAGGCCGATGATACTAGCAACAAAACCAATAATCACCACGGGCCAAAACTGTATCAGAAAATCGCTTGCAGTTATCATAACCACTGTTGGCATGGGTAATTCCATGCCCTTTTTGGAAAACATATCAGAGAATTTTGGAACAATGAAAATCATGGCACCTATGAAGGCCATTCCAAGGGCACTTGTTACAATCATGGGATAACGTAAAGCAGATTTGACATTGCGCGTGACCTCCTGATCGTGCTTGATGAAGGAGCCAAGTCTCTCGAGAATTTGTTCCATGACACCTGCTGACTCACCTGCCTGAATCATATTTACATAGAGGAGTGAAAACGCACCGGGGTAATCTTTCATGGCCTGTGAAAGGGCTTTACCACCACTCACACTCTTAATGAGCCCCTTAACAACCGAACGCATCGTTTCCGTCTCAGCCTGTTCCTCCAGTGCTTCGAGAGCACCGATAAGTGGAATACCAGAGCGAAACATAATAGCTAATTGAACCGTAAAATTTTCAATCTCATTGGCCTTGACCTTTTTACCCTTTTTAAAAATGGACCCGCCGGATAGGGCGCCTTGCTTGTGCTCCTTGACCGATAGCAGCATTTCACCGCGCTCATCAGCCTGAGTAAAAATCTCTACTTTTGACTCAGCTGTAACAATGCGCTCTTCCACTGTCCCTGAATCACTCATGATACGGCAGACAAAATCAGGCATCTTTACTCTCTTCCTGCCCCTGATTATCTGAAAAGTTCAAATTATATTTTTTTATTTTTCGGTAAATGGCGGTGCGAGATATCTGGAGCTGGGTAGCAGCCTGGCTAATATTCCCCTTGAGTTTAGTGAGGGTGTACTGAAGCGCCTCCTTTTCGATCTCCCATAGGGGGCGTATTGAATTCGGCTCTACGACTTCGGCTACGTCCGGTGTTGAATTCGACTCAACAATTTCATCCTGCATGATGGAGCTGGGTAACAATGTCGGTCCGTCTGACTGGAAGACGCTGCGGGTGAGCATATTTTCCAATTCTCTGACGTTTCCATGGAGATCCATATGTGAAAGTGTCTCGATCAATTCCCAACTTACTCTTTTAATGGTTTGATCCTCACCTCGCAACAATTTTTCTAAGAAGAAAATTACCAGAAGTGGCAAATCAGCTGTTCTGGATCTCAAAGGGGGTAACTTGAGAGGTATCACATTCAGACGATAGTGCAAATCTTCACGGAATAAACCTTTTGTGATTTGTTCGGGCAAATTTTTGTGGGTGGCTGTCACCAGTCGGATATCAACTGATTTTTCTTTCACGCTCCCCAATGGCTGAATTTTGCCATCCTCAAGCACACGGAGCAACTTGACTTGAAGTTCGAGGGGCATGTCGCCAATCTCGTCTAGAAAGAGAGTGCCTTCATGAGCGAGTTCAAATTTTCCGGCTTTATTCTGACTGGCACCGGTGAAGGCCCCCTTTTCAAAACCAAACAATTCACTCTCAAGGAGATTTCCAGGAATGGCAGCACAGTTTATACTGACAAATGGTTTTGCCCTACGCTCACTGAGCTGATGCATCGTTCTGGCAACCAACTCCTTGCCAGAACCACTTTCTCCCTGGATAAGCACAGTGTATTCACTGGTGGCAACACGGGTTAGTTGACGATACACATCCAGCATGGGTAGAGAGTTCCCCACAAAATCCCCGAAGCCTCCCGGTCTCAGCAACTTTTGGGAGACCTTGCTTCCCAGACTCTTCGCAAAATCAGTATATTTATCCAACCTCTCCAAAACAGCCTCCAGGGAAGCTTCAAGGTCATGGATCCGAACCACACCAAAAAGTTTTGAAGTTTCATTGGCGATTCGCGTGTCAAAATCTTTCCTGGCACTAAAAAGTATAATGGCTTGATGGGGGTGTACTCTACGCAGATCTTTTATCCAGGTATGATATTCATCTGCAAAGGCTGCACACGAAATAAAAATAGCCGAATAGGTGTGAATGCTCACGTAGTTGAAGAGTGACACCCAATCACTGGTCTGTGTGACCTGGCCATGATTTTTTAAAGCCTGGAGGAGCATTATCTCCGGTTGAGGATCTTTCCTCCTGCGGGGGTTGAGCATAAGAAATTCGTGTGTCAAAGCCATTAGAGTGTCACCCTCATCACTTCTTCAACAGATGTTTCACCTAGAAGCACCTTCTCTTTGGCAGCCTGGTTCAGTGAATACATACCGCCCTGGATTGCCGCTGCTTCAATTTCGTCCGAATCAGCTCCCTTAATAATCAAATCTTTAATTTCCTGATTGGGTATTAGGAGCTCAAATATACCTGACCTCCCGACATAGCCAGAATTTCGACAATGGATACAACCTACTGGTTCATGAATAGCTGTATATTCAGGCCATTCATCTACCTTGATTACTTGCATTAATTCGTCTGATTTTTCCACCGGCTTTTTACATCGAGGACAGAGAAGGCGTATCAGTCTCTGGGCCAGAATAGCTCTCACTGTGGAACTCACTAAATAGTTATCCACACCCATGTCAGTAAGTCGAGTGAATGTTGAGGAAGCATCATTCGTGTGTAGGGTTGAGAATACAAGGTGACCTGTTAGGGCTGCCCGAATAGCTAGCTCAATGGTCTCCGTATCACGCATCTCACCCACCAGGATAATATCAGGATCCTGACGCATCATCGTTTTCAGTGCCACTGAAAATGATAGGCCAGCTTTATTGTTTACCTGACTCTGGTTGATATTCTCTAATGAATACTCTATGGGGTCTTCGATGGTCATAATGTTTACTGCGACTGAATTGAGTGTATTTAAAGTCGCATAAAGTGTGGTTGTTTTACCACTACCAGTTGGACCGGTTACAAGTAAAATACCATTGGCTATTTTAATGGTCTCACGCCATTCCTTTAAGATTTCCTCATCAAATCCCAATTTATGCAGATCTATCTTCCCCTTGGACTCATCCAGGATACGCATTACCACCTTCTCGCCATTGGGTGTGGGAAAGGTTGAACATCTTAAGTCAACAGCCACACTTTTCTGGGCGAAGTGAAAACGACCATCCTGGGGGCGTCGGGATTCAGCAATATCCATATCAGCTAAAATTTTTATCCTGGAAATCATGGGAGAGACTGACTCGTGAGGAATTGAATAATATTGCTGCAACACACCATCAACACGGTAGCGAATGCGAGCATCATTTTTGCGAGGTTCAATATGAATATCACTGGCACCCATGTTGACAGCTTCGAACAGCAGCATATCCACTACCTGAACAATCTCGGTATCCTCATGAATCTCACGTGACACCACTCGAACACCATCACCGGCAGCCGCTGTATCTAACAGCGAGGTTGTAGATCGATAGTAGAGATCGATGGATCGTTCAATATCCATTTCACTAGACAATACCAACATGATTTCCTTGTCGGTATCGCGTGTGAGTTGATCAATCACATCAATATTCAGTGGATCTGCTGTGGCAATGGTGAGGGTATCTTCAATAAGGAAGAGAGGTATGATTGAATTTTCACGGGCGAAATCTTCACTCACAGCCCCGAGTGCTTCATCCTGGATACTATATTTTGTAATATCCAGACTGGGAAGTCCCAGGTGATCCCCGAGAACTTTTAAGAGCTCACTTTCCTGAACCAAGCCCATGCTGACAACAGCCTTGCCAAAGACCAGGTTGTGTTCCCTTTGATAAGTCAGTACCTCGGCCACTTGCTGTTCTGTAATGAGCCCAGACTCAAGCAGTAATTGACCTAATTGTTTTTTTTCGGTAGCCACGGGACCTATACACCCAGAAACAGTGTTAAATACCAGTCGATGATTTCACGACCCCCAATGAGACCGAGCCAGATTCCAATACAGATAAAGGGACCAAAGGGAACCTGCTGCTTCCTGGTAATCACACCAGTAGGGATCAGAACTGCGAATAAAAGGGTGGCAGATAGAAACGCCAAAAACATGGATACGAGTCCAATATCCCAGCCCAGAACCCAACCTGCCATGGCAGCAAATTTGACATCACCAAAGCCCATGGCTTCTTTTTTAAAGGCTATTTCACCAAAATATCTGATTGCCAAAAAAATAGCGCCTAGACCAACAAAGCCAAAAAATTGTGTGGTGAGTATATGACTATTCCCACCTAGCCAGAGATAGAAACCTGGTAGTAGTCCAATAATTACCATAGAATCTGGAATGATTAGATGATCAATATCTATAAAGGCAATGGCAATCAGGAGGCCTCCAAACAAAGCAAATACTGGCAGGTCCCAGGTGAGGCCAAACTTGAGATAGGTCAGATAAAATACGAAAGCAGTTAAAGATTCCACCAGTGGGTAGCGCCAGGCAATGTGGGTTTTACAGGATGAGCATTTCCCACGCAAAAACAAATAGCTAACCAGTGGGATATTTTCCCATGGTTTAATCTTGTGGTCACAACTCGTGCAATGTGAGGGTGGAAAAGCGATTGATTCTCCACGAGGAAAGCGATAGATAACTACATTTAGAAAACTACCAATGAGCAGACCAAAGAGGATAACAAAGAAGGAGATCATACAGGCATTCTACAGCAAGGCTTCCAGCTCAGCTGGGAAAGTTTGATAGTTGAGAGGTTTCACAAGATATAGCTCTGCGCCACTCTGTGTCCCTACTTCTCTATCACGTTCACCATCTTTCGCAGAAACAATAATCACAGGAATATCTCTGAACTGTTCGTCAAATTTTAACAGACGACACACCTGATATCCATTCATTCCTGGCAACATCAAATCCAGCATAATGAGATCAGGCTTCACCTCACGGGCTTTGGAAAGTCCCGAAATACCATCTAAAGCCTCAAACACCTCATAGTCCAGGCTCTCGAGAAGTCGCCTGACTGGTTCAATAAAAAATTTTTCATCGTCAACGATCAAAATACGTTTTTTAGCCATTATCAATCCTTTTGCGCTTCGTTATCATTATCCAGAAGATTTATTTCCCGCGTAGGTTCTCTTTGTTCAGTGGATGAGATCATTAATTTCAAGTCTGTTGGATGATCAGCAGAATCTATAGCTGTCATTTCACTAATTTTCTTTTCCTTATACAACTTATACAAAGCCTGATCAAAGAGCTGCATCGATTCAGAGGCTCCTGATTTTATTGCTACTGGGAGTAGGTCTATACTGCCCTTTTGGATCAAATCTTTTATGCGTGCGGTAGAAACCAATATTTCAAGTGCAGCTGTCAATTTGCCATTTTCCATTGGAATCAAGCGCTGAGCTACAATAGCCAGGAGATTTTGGCTTAGCTGCATTTGAGCCAGATCTTGTTCTGATCTATCATAAAAGCTAAGAATGCGGTCAATGGTTTGCGATGTATTTGTGGCATGAAGTGTACTGAATACTAAATGCCCTGTCTCAGAAAAATTTAAGGCCGATTCCATAGCCTCTCGGTCGCGTATTTCGCCCACCAATAGAACAGACGGAGCTTCGCGGAGGGCAGATTTTAGTGCCTTATGAAAGGAGAGTGTATCGTGCCCCACTTCGCGTTGGTTCACAAGACTTTTCTTGTGGGGATGCAGAAATTCAATGGGGTCTTCAAGGGTCAGGATGTGGCCAGATTTATTGGCATTGCGATGGTCGACCATTGCGGCCAGAGTAGTAGATTTACCTGACCCGGTTGAACCTACCACCAGGACAAGCCCCCGATCTTTCAAAGCAAGTTCAGCCAGAATGGGAGGAAGATTCAAGTCGCTCAATGTTTTTATGGCGGATACAATCTGCCGTACGACAAAACTATCAGTACCACGCTGACGGAAGAAGTTTACCCGGAAACGACCGACACCGGCGAGACTTAAGGTATAGTCTAACTCCTTTTGTTCGTGATATTCAATGAGTTGCTCCTCATTAAGCATCTCGTTCTTCAAACCCTCCAAATTATCAACAGTGAGTTGTTCTTTTTCAATTGGGTAAACTTCACCAGAAATTTTCAACATAGGGAAGGCACCTACAGAAACATATAGATCAGAAGCATCTGCTTCAGACATCACGGACAGCAAATCTTGCAAGGAATACATAATTAGCCCTCCACCAATTTTTCAAGATCTTCTGGAAATGCTGCGACCTGAAGTGCTGCTTCAAGATTAACATGACCATCTTTTACTAAAGTGCCCAACGATTGCTCAAGGGTCATCATACCCTGAGCGGCACCCATCTGCAAAATGGAGCGGAGTTGAAAGGTTTTTGCTTCACGGATCAGATTTCCCACAGCAGGAGTCCCTGTGAGGACCTCAAAAGCTGCCACACGCCCTCCCCCTTTTTTCTTGAGCAACATTTGTGAGATAATGGTTACGATGGTATCGCTTATCATAATACGAATCTGGTCCTGTTGATTCGCTGGAAATTGATCAATGATGCGATCCAGGGTTTTTGTGGTATTCACTGTATGGAGGGTCCCAAAAACCAGGTGTCCTGTTTCTGCTGCTGTGACAGCTAAGGCAGTAGTCTCAGGATCTCGCATTTCCCCTACCACAATCACATCAGGATCCTCACGGAGGGCAGATCGTAGAGCCTGTGCAAATCCATGCGTCGTAGTACCAACTTCTCTTTGAGTAATCAATGACAGTTGGCTGGTATGGGTAAATTCCACAGGATCTTCAATGGTGATGATATGTTTTTTTTGGGTTCGATTGATGTAATCGATTATTGTGTTCAGGGTTGTGGATTTTCCACTCCCAGTAGGTCCTGTTACTAAAAAAAGACCTTTGTCCTTGTGAGCCATATCCTTGAGTCCCACAGGCAAACCTAGATCCTCGAATGAATAAACTTTTTCGTTGATAGCCCTGAGAACCGCTGAATCACCATGGATACTCTTAAATACATTTACTCTGAATCGTCCGATACCTTTAAAGTCAGCTGCAAAATCCAGTTCCATATCTTCTTCAAAGGTTTTACGCTGTCCTTCAGTCATGATACCATAAATGAGAATATGCAAATCCTCGGGAAGCATGGGTGGAATATCCGTTTTCCGCATTTCACCATCTACTCGGACAATTGGCCTGGAGAAGGGGTGTAAGTGAAGATCTGAGGCACCACTTTCCCTCATGAAAATCAGCAAATCCAGTATTTCCAGTTCCATCAGATATCTCTCTATTTGTTAATGATATTTGGAGTGATGAATATGAGCAATTCTCTTTGCTCAGTCGATGTCCTTGTATGGGTGAAAAATCTTTTTAGAAAGGGAATGCTACCAATAAGGGGTGGAGAAGTTGTAGACTCATTCACCTGGTCAAATATTAAACCTCCGATAAGCAGGGTCTCCCCATTCCCAACCATAACCCGAGTTGTAGTTGATCTATCTGAAATAATAGGCCGATCTGAATTGGGTCCAGCAAAACCGACTAGCGCCTGCACAGTCGCATTTAGGTTCAGGCTCACGAACCTTTCCTCATTGATTCGGGGTGTCACACTGAGTGAAACATTAATTTCAACATCTTCAAATTGATACGTTTCAGCGCCAAAGGCTGTAGCATCTGAGCCAGGTATGAGTACGGGGTAGGAAGTTCCTATGGCAATTTCGGCTGTTGTATTTTCAAAAGTCGTGACTTGGGGTTCCTGAAGCAGTCTCGTATCAGCATCTGACCCCATTAATTCCAGGAGAGAAGAGAACATTGGGATGCTCAGTGTTGCAAGTCTTAGCTGACTCCCACTACTTAATATTGTAGTTCCAAGCTCAATCAAATTTTCCACTGTCCCGGCATCAGCTTGAATGCTGGGACCTGTCAAACTAGTTCTTAAATCCCAATTTATGCCAAGGCGTTCATCATCAGTAAGTTTGGTTTCAATAAATTTAACGGCAATATTGATCTGAGGAATTTTCTTGTCCAATTCGCTGATAATACTTTGAATACGGTCAAAATTTTGAGCTAAATCTGTGATAACAATATGGTCGTAAACTGCTCCACCACTGGCTCCACCGCCACCACCAGCAGCTCCACCGCCACCAGCGGCCGCACCACCTCCACCACCGCCTAATGCACTAGCCGCAGCTGCAGCTCCACCGCCACCACCGGCATCACCTCCGCCACCTCCTCCACCGCCACCACCAGCGGATCCAGCCATGACAGGTGAATAGAGTTGAACTTGACCCTTCTCACTTAAAACACTTGAAAGCGCGGATGAGACGGCGCTGGCATCCACATAATTCATTTTGAATACTCGGGTTTCAAGCTCTCCAAACATCTCTTCATCAGCTGACTTTACCACAACAATATTTCCCTGTTGAAACCAGTCATATCCGTTCACTTTTAAAATAGCATCGAGAGATGTCCAAAGATCGACATCCTTCAGTGACACCGTGACTTCACCCTCCACCTCAGGTCCAGTTATAATATTAATCTGGTGCTGAGCTGACAGAAGTCGCAGAATGTCAATCATATCAGCTTCCTTGAAATTCATGCTGATGGTACCAGGCAAATCTGCTCGTCGATCCCTGCGTCTTGGAGCTTTTCTTTCACGAACCTCAGGCCAGGACACTAACAGCAAATCGTCCCCCAGCCACTGAGTTGTGTATTGGGGAATCTTGGAAAAGAGCATCTCAATTATGACTTCATCATCATTGTAGGGATTTTTCTTTACAGAAAGACGCATGAGGGGCGAAACGTTGGTTGTACGGGTAAAATTGTCCTGTGCCAGACTGGTTTTCGGAAAGGTCAGGGTGATTTTTGGGGGTGATTGCCCAACACTTTCCCGGAAATCGACACGATTGGAAACGGATATCTCAAGCCCGGCCTCACCATTAGCCACAAAGGTAGAAACCCAGTTCAATACCGTTTTGGGAGCTGCAGAGAGAGTGAACGCACAAAGTAGATGTGCGATAAATATGATATAACGAAATTTACTATTCATCCATATTGACCTTTACAATACTGGTTCCTCTTCGCAGGATAATATGATCAAATGCGATCTTGGTGATCTGGTATCCGGCCACCCTGTCCCCTTCTTCCAATATATCTCCATTAATCAGTGCCATCCCAACATTTCCGACCCATGATATCCCGGTTAAATCGAGACTTGGTACATCATCTCCATCTAAGTTCCCAAATAAGGATCCAAGAATTCCTCCACCTATTGCATTGGTTGTTTCAGCTTCGGCGTAAAAAAATGGATCTGACTCCCAACCACCACTCCAGACTAATGATCGAAGTGGTGCTGATGTCCTGGATTCAGAAACTTCACGAGCGGAGGCCGGCTCAGAATCTCCGCCTGTTGCCAGCCCAAACAAATTATCTCCATCTCCAGTTCCAGAACCAATAATCCCAGCATCAAATAGTCCGTATATCATCGCGCTTAGTAGGATGGCCAGAAGTATTGCGGATCGAGCATTTAATTGCTTAAACACTAACCTAGGCTCCTTCGATGAAAATGTATGTGTATAAGTTTAATTCGCAGGTCAACATGCCACCGTATTCCATCTCGGTTTCCAGTTTGATATTAGCGATATTCACAAGGTGGCGCATTTCAAGAAGGTCATCCAGAAAAGCGCCGATGGTGAGAAAGTCTCCATAAAACTTTATTTGCAAGGGATAACATTCCACATGATTTTTGGGAATCTTCATCTCGGCATACATGGCTGGATAGGTATCATTTAGGGAGGGGTCAAAGCTTAGGATTTGCAATTTGTGCCGCTCGGATATCTGACGAATCTGTTCTAGCACAGAACCATAATCCTGATTGTTAGGAACGACGGTTTTAAGTGTATCAAAATGCTCAATCTTTTCACTAAACCTGAGCATAAACTCGTCATAACTCTCAGTCACCCCGGCCAATTCATCAAAACGACTATTAATGCCTGCCAATTCAACTTCGAGTCCAGATATGCTGGCGCCTGCAACTGCCACGGTGTAATAGAACCACCCGCCTGTTGCCAAGAGCAGGAAAATTATGGTTCCGAAGAAAATGTTTCGATTCACTTGACACCTATGCCAATTTTTAGGGTAAACAAGAGTCTGGAATCATCTGAACTGGGTGACCCCTCTCGATCAATACTGGTGAACATGTTTAAGCTTTCAAGGCGCATGATAAAGTTCGTGAGTTGAATATCTGCAATTCCTGCATGCGCATTAACTATCCCGCTTAAAGCGATACGGTCAACATGGGCTGCCTGCTTAATAACTGATCCTGCTTCTTTGGAACTTGCCGGTCGGAAAACGAGGGAAGTAACCTTTATGTTATCGGGGATTTCTGATGAAATCAGTTTTAAAAGTTTTATCTGATTTTCTGAATTGATGCCATCATTCTCTAAAAATCCCCAATAATTTCCTAGAAACTCCAGATCGTCAAGCATGATGAAATATTCCTGGGATTGCTCAGATAATTTCTGCCACTGCCTATTCATATTTGCCACACTTTCTTCCAATACATTCTCTTCCATGTATGCGAAATATCCGAGAAGAAGATAAATAGGAATTAGAATTATCGTGAGAAAAATGCTCAATTTATTAAAGACCTTGAACTGAAAATGCTGTTTCCTGGCAATTGGTAGTAGGTTGATACCTGCTGAGGTTTTCAGGGCCAGCCCAAAATTCGTGGCAAAAATTGGTATCAGCTGATGATCTAATTCAAATTGAGCTGAGAACTCAAAATCTCCCTGACGGAGCGGATTCAAATGCTCTGTCGTTCGTTCAAGCTGGGTTGCAAATACTTCTACCAGGTTGGGGATGGCAGCTCCCGGTCCAGTGAGATAGATTTCCTGACACTCCACATCAGCTACCTGTTTTCGGAAATAATCCAACGAGCGGTTAATTTCACTGGTCATTCTTTCAACGATAGGTCTCAGGAAGATGGAAATCTTGTATAGACTGATCCCCGTTTCTGGAATGTCCTGATCCGTGTCGATGGGAATTCCATACTGCATGAGATATTCAGTGGCCATTTCTTCAGTAATGTTAACTGCATCATTACCCACCATAACCCTTTGTACTAGCGCTTTATGATAATCTTTCACACCAACAGCCATTTCACGAGTGAATTCCATCCGGCCTGACTTGACCATGGTAATGGTTGTTTCATTTTGATTCATATGTACAATGGCGATACAACCGCGTAGACGATCCGGATAACAATGTTTAAACGTTTCCCAATCGACAAAAGGAATCGTGGTCACATTTTGAAGGTCAAATTTTTTCTTTTTAAATAGATCTGACATAAAAGTGATGGATTCATTGTTTCCCACACCAATAATGATATTCTTCTTGAGCTCTCCTTTTTCAGAATCCAGCACCATATGGTCGATGTTGATATTCTCACTACTAAAAGGGAGATTCTTTTTGGCTGTCCAGGTGATGAGTTCGGCAATCTCCTTGCCCTTCACTGGAGGTGCTTTAAATATTTTTGTATGTGTTTCAATAAAGGAAGAATACATGCGGAACATGATATCCTTCTTCCAGAGCTTTGTATCGAATGTGTCTAAAATGTAGGTAAGTAGGTC
>JABMQQ010000185.1 GCA_013202495.1 Fidelibacterota bacterium
CCGAGGGATTTTAAGTCCTGAATATATCTCTGATAGTCAGTAGGTTACGGAAATTGTGTCAAATAAATATTGGGAAACATTCGCCCAGAAAGTACTGATGAAGATGGTTGTTCATCGAGTGTGTGTCCCCTAATTAAACCTTCTACTTGAATAGCAGAAAACCAAGGGTTTATTAACGACATGGGAATTTTCAGTCCCCTGCTCACCTTCTGTATCTGGCTGTCTAACAGTTAGTTACGGGGATAAATAAATTTGTGTGTGCATTATATGTGCAGATTGGTTGTATTTTCTGAAAATGGACAGCAGAGTCCGTTCAGTTGGACTGAGATCAATAACTTGCTAAATCTATTCGCATACAAAAAGTAAACGAGGCTGCCAGCGTCAGGTGACAGCCTCGATAATGGTGGTTCTAAGAGCCCTACTTAGTTTTATCACAACGATGTGTAAGATAGTTATTTACCGCCGGTATCTACTATAACCGGTAACCCATCCTTTCCTAGGGGAACAAAATAAAATGTAGAATTGCCACTCCTACTTAACATCTCTTGAGCTTCTACAGCTTTAAATTGCAGGTATTTCTTCGTGAGACCTTCGTCAATTATCTTCTGCGCATCTCTTTGACCTACAGCTTGAATTCTCTGAATCTCTGCATCTTTTTCAGCAATCCCAAGTTCATATTCTTTCTGCTCTAATCTTTGCTTGATGACTAGTTTTCTATCAGTTGCCTGGGTGACGAGTGGTGAATACATAATGTGATCAAGTACTACGCTGTCAAACTCTACATACTTCTCATCCATCCTCTCGCGCAGTTGCGATAAAATCTCTTCCTCAATTGGAATGCTATTTTCGGCCAGCAGATTATGCTCATACTTGGCCATAACATTTCTTGTAATCGTGTAAAATTTAGGTCTCACTAAATGTTCATAATAATCTGAGCCAACTTCTAATTCCAACTGAGCTAGTTTCGCAGGGTTGGGTCTTAAAATTGCTGTGACATTCACGACCATGTGAAGGTCATCTGATGTTAATATTTGAATCTCTTCCGGGAAACTTGTCCAGCGAACCTCATATTCAATTACGTTGTTCCAGGGGTAATGCCAAACAATACCATCAGTGTATAACTTATCCATTTCTAATCCTGAAGACCATGGCCTCCATTTCAATCCTTGGTTGCCAGGGCTGATGACGGACGCGCAACCCGTGAACGTGACAACCATGATGATAATTACACTGGTTAGTAATAACTTTTTCATAATAAAATTTCCTTTATTGCTTACTTTTCATTTTCAGCGTGCGGTGAGTATTTCACCACGAAGACTGTATTAAACTCTTATCTGAACTTGGTGTAATTGAGTTCAGCAAGTAAAAATGATTCAGACATTCCAATATCCTCCTCACCACCACAAAACCCACTATCACTCTAAATCAGGAGAGGTGCATTGAGGGGTCTGACAGAGTTGGTATTGTATTGCTTATTGTAGTTACCCTGAGAGACCAGAAACTTGGATGGAGTATTTGATTCTCTGCTTGAGAGCGCTAGAACTATATCTGGACTCCGCTTCGAGAACAGGAAGGTTGTGACTTGATGAACTGTGCTACAAAGTTCTGGCTTTGAGCAACAGCTACCGTACAAAAGTGTAACACCTGATGATATAGCCTCATCATGAATAGACTTTTCACACCGAGACTTTAGAATAGGGTTGAGGACAAAAACAAGCCCTACAAGGAATAGCACTAAGAGTTTTGTAGTGTTTTGCTTCATGCGCTTCTCGGAGTAGCGATTGTGTATAGCTTGTTGATTGTTCTCTGCTTTCATAATGCAAATAACTCTCAATATGCATGCCACAGTTTTTGAATTGGGAATGACAGGTGATGTAAGCCTTAGTAAATATAGATATATAGGTGTGTCTATATAGGACAACGCGAACAAATCCGATGCAATCGGTAGCTAGTAAACTGTCGATTATCCCACAGTTGATTGCACATAATTCATCAGCTTCCATAGCCATTCACTGAAAACTCACTTGAAATAAATGCGAAAATTGATGCGTTCTAATTACCGTGTCTTTTTGATTTACAGATGGGGTGGCGATGTTGTGTAGATTATTGTCCACGTATTGGTGAATACTCTACAGATCCTATCCAGATTCAGTCATAGCACTATCTAAAATCACATGTTGTTAAGTAAATTGGTACTGCATGTAAATGTAAGTATAACAACAATATACAGGCCTGCATATTGTACATTTTCCAACACACTACTGTTAATAGCACGTAATGGCATTGTTGTTGTCAATGTAGGTATATGATTATGAACAAAAACATTAAGCAGGGAGGAGCCGCATGTAGATGATCGAATGAATCTCTGTTTGCTGTTCTGGATAGAGCCAGGATGAGGGGTCGCTCAACTGCTGCGGGCAAAAGGAGCAGAAATAAATATACAAAGCTTAATAACAAGTAATCAGAAAGAACCAAAACATGAAAGATTTGAATAAGGTAATTCCGATTTCGCTCCTGCTAATCGTAGGAGGCTTAGTCGGCTGCTCAGAAAGTGAATCAATAGTATCTTCAATTGTAATTGATCCTCTGAGTGTGACAATAACTGAAGGAACAACTCAACAATACACAGCCAATGTACTTGATGATCATGATGAAGTCGTGAGTGATGAAGTGATTGTCTGGTCAAGCACCGACGAAAGTGTAGCAAGTATTGATGCTGCAGGATTAGCAACTGGCTTGATACAAGGCACAACTACTATTACGGCATCAATTGGTGATGTTGTCGCATCTTCACCACTCTCTGTTGAAATACAATATCCCTTAGGCTCAATGATATCCAGACCTATTACAAACCCTCCAACCGAGAACGCTTCAATAGACCTTTTTTGGGCAGATGTTGAGGGTCTTGATGTTGAAACAGTTGTTGCAAATTATTATGCCGATTCTGATGGCCATGACATTTGGTGGGATGAATACGAAGGTATGGAGATAGACGTAAGTATGAAGTCTGTCTATACTGATGAGGACATCTACTTTTTGTATGAATGGAACGATGAGGCCGATTCGAAGACTCGCCAGGCTTGGTTTCATAATGCAGACACAGATACATGGCAGCAAATGGGAAAAAAGATACCCGATGCATTCGGTAATCCTCCCGCTTACGAAGATAAATTCACAGTATTTTGGAACATGTCTATAAATGATTTTGAATCTGCAGGTTGTGCCAGCTTATGCCACGGATCTAGCATGAGGACAAATGGTGATGGTGAATTAGCTGACATTTGGCATTGGAAGCGTGATCGAACAGCTCCCGTGAACCAAATCGATGATAAATGGCTTGATAACACAAATCCAAATGGACGCCATAGCGACACCGGCACAGGGGCCTATAGTGACAATGTCCAAACACTTTCGATAGATGGTGTTGACATCAATGCTCCCGCATTTTGGATTCCAGAGAGAACTGATTATCATTGGATACTCCAATCTGAGATTGACGATGGAACAGCGAAGGCTATTGTTAGTCTCGATGCTGACAATAACTGGGTCGACGAAGACGGTACGGTCTTGGTCAAATCTAATTTCACATATGACAGCAATTTTGTCATCCCAAGTTTAATGGGCATAAAGCCTGGAACCGATAGCCGCGGGGATGTATCCGCATGGCACAATTGGGCAGATGGAAAGTGGACTCTGAAGGTCAAGCGATCGCGTACAACAAGTACTGTTGATCAGGATGTTCAGTTCACTGAAATTGGTGTTCCATACTGGTTCTCCATTGGTGTGATGAACGGAGCTGCGATAGCGCATGCTACTCCTGGTGGCTATAGTGGAACAGCATCTCCATTATTTCTAGGAAGATAAGTAGTAAATTATATCACTATTGCGAGAAGATTGTAATAAAGGGTAAGCCTTACAAAGCCTCGATTGGTTACAGATTGATCGGGGCTTTTTGGTTTTAGTATGACCACTGAACTGTATTGAATTAGGTGGAGAATATTCTACAAACCCGATGAATAGTCTACACAATATCCCGTGTCAGTCGGATAGAAATATATTTGACTCTTAAAGTAGCATCTCCAGATAGATTGCGTAACACCAATAAATACAAACACTAATATTTCTTCACCAATTAATGAAAAAAAGTTTGCCAGTTGAGTGGCATGCTAGTTGAAATATAGTGTCAAAGCCAGCGGTGATATTTCACCAGGGTGAGATGTATGTACCAGCCGATGGATTTTAGACAGTAAAACAATTGAGGGATTGGAATAATAATCAACTGATCATGCTAACCATCAAGAAAATACGTAATCTTTTATTGGCGGGATTTGAATTTTCAATCTGGAAGGCAGTTACCTTGATGCTGTTGATTCCTACAATTTCATCTCTGTTAGTTTTAGCTTCTATCTACAGGTATCTGGACGAAGCAGAAGAAAATTTGCTTATGTTTAGCACTGTTAGCGAGCAGCGACTCATAGCTGAGCAAATTGGGATATATTCTCACCTTCTGCACCAAATGGGAAATCAAGAAGCAGAGGTAGTTCTTAGAAACCTGAGAGTTTCGTTTGATCGAACAGTGCAATCGATTCGGAACATACCAATTTCTGACAATACACAGGGTGCTGAACATTTTCTAAATTCAATGCATGAACTTAAAGGGATTGTAGCTCTTTGGGAAGAAACTGATCAGTCACTAACAAGTATCATGGATAAAAATCAGGTATTGCCGACAACTAATAAAGCGTATGAGGTTATTAGTCTAAATATTCCAAAGCTAAGCAACTCACTAAATCGGTATATAATAATTTTAGAGGCTAATCGAGTACAGGAAAGGAGGCAGATGCTCATTTTCCTCACCTCAACTTTTATCTTTAACTTTCTCATGCTTCTAACAGGATTTATTGTTATAAAATACTATTTGGAGGAAAGGAATAAGTCGGAGAAGGAGCTTGAAGCCGAGAAAGACTTCAATGGAAAAATCCTAAATAATGTTGACGAGATTATTTATAGAACATCAGCTCATAGGGATATTGATAAACCTTTAAAGATACAATTTGTAAGCCAGGGAATTGAAAGAATTTTAGGGTATTCAGCTGATGAATTTCAAATCGACAAACAATTGTGGCTGGCGTTGATTCATCCAAAAGATCGGAATGGTGTGATTAGATCTACCCTGCGCTTAATTTCGAAAGGAATCACCCATAAAAGAGAATATCGGCTTATGTCAAAAAAAACAGGTCAATATCGTTGGTTTTCTGACAATCCAACTGCTGAGTTCGGTTCAGATGGCGCAATTGTTGGGATACTTGGGGTGGCAAGGGATATCAATGATATAAAAAAATCAGAACAGCGCTTAATCAAGGCAAAAAATGAAGCTGAAATTGCAAACAAAGTAAAATCTGAATTTCTGAATAACATCTCACACGAGATTCGAACACCTCTTACTTCAATACTTGGATCAATAGAGTTAGTTGAGTATCAATTAAAACACAAGATTGACCATAAAATCCGCAAGTTCTTCAAGTTAGTTAGAAGTAGTAGCAATCGATTATTGATCACGGTTGAACAAATTATGGATATTGCGCAGATAGAAGCTGGTGGTGTAGTATTTTTACCCAATGTGGTACAGCTTTCTGCGTTAGTGGGGGGAATGCATCATGATTTCAATCAAGAGGCGCAGGAGCGTGGTCTAACCTTCTCATTTGAAAATTTGACTGATAAGAGCTGGGTGAAGATTGACAGGAAAATGATTCAATCAGCCATCTCCAAACTAGTTGCCAATGCAATTAAATTCACCCACGAGGGGGGCGTTAATCTCATTCTAATTGAGAGTGAGGAACAATTGGAATTAATAATCAAGGATTCAGGCATTGGTATAGCTGAAGAGTATCTGAAAAACCTTTATACCACCTTTTCACAGGAGAGCGTTGGGTTTACCAAAGAGTATCAAGGTCTTGGACTAGGACTTGCTATCGCTAAGTGCTATCTAGATTTCAATGGTGTCATTACCAATGTGGAAAGCGCTAAAAATGTTGGAACTACAATAACGCTCAAGTTTGATTTTGCTGATGAATTTGAGTTGCCTGTGTTGAATTCAAAAAACCCCCTAACTGAAATAGCAACCCGAGGTAGAAACTTGGCTTGAGCGAGGGTCTAGGATCAATGAACAGGAATGGTAAAGGCGGTAATTCACAACTTATGCATATATTACATTGTCACATTGAATCGCAGAAATATTTAATGGGCAGGCGGTCCATACTAACGAGGCCACCATATAAACTGTGGAATATTCTACAGTTTAGTCTTATTATCATGAGCTTACTCAATCAATAAAATGGAAGCTCAAACATGTCTGTGATCGAAAAGTTGAACAAAAACCGCATTTTAATGTGGCGGGTCGTAATTGTTATCTCTACCATATTAATATCCTATTTTCACTTCACAACACCCCCTGATGAAGGTCATATACACCTCATTCTAATGCAGTTTTACCTCATCCCAATTCTTATCGGTGCTGTCCAGTTTGGAGTCATAGGAGGATTTGGAACTGCCATAGTGATAAGTGTGATTGTTGCTCCACACATTATTTTTCAATGGATCGGGGGTGCTCAACACCATTTGTTGGGATATCTGCAAATTGCCATCTACAACGCAATCGGCTATTTAACTGGGTTGAAATCCCAGCTAGAAATGAAGGCTAGAAATCATCTTGCTGCCACGGCTGATCAGTTAACCCAAACACTTACTACCCTAGAAAAACAATCTGAAGAGATGGCGGAGCTTGAAGAACAGGTGAGTCATTCAGAGCGCTTATCCGTGATCGGCGAACTCATGGCAAGTTTGGCGCATGAGCTAAGAAACCCTTTAGCATCTATTCGTGGGAGCGTGGATATCTTGAAGAAGGAGCTAAGCGAACACGAGAAGCGAGGTGAGTTCTTCCAAATACTGGTAAATGAGACAGAAAGAATGAGTGGGGTTGTTGAAAACTATTTGGCACTCGCTAGGCGTAGCAAGGGTGTCGAAGTTGAGTATGATATAATTGAGATCATAAGAAACACTTCCCTTTTATTAGCCAGTAGGGGACGCCGTGATCAAATAATCATTAAGTGTAATCTTCCAGAGGAACCACTCGTGATAATGGGTGATCCAAACGACCTAAGACAAATATTGGTCAATCTGATTCTTAATGGGATTCAAGCAATGGATAACCCGGGTGCAGTTTCTATTACCGCTCAGATAGAAGATAACGCTGAAAAATTATGTATCATCAACATAGAAGATGAGGGTACAGGTATTCTCGATGAGCAATTCGAAAAACTGTTTGAACCATTTTTCTCAACCAAAGAGCAAGGGACAGGATTGGGTTTGAGCATTGTTAAGCGAATAGTTGAGAATAGAGAATGGCAAATCCGAGTGGAGAATCGGAAACCCACGGGTAGTAATTTTACACTATCAATCCCTCTTGAAATAAATGAACCAGACCAGGCAACACAAGGATCACAAACAAATGTATAGTGTTTTACTTATTGATGATGATATGAGCCTAAGTCGGGTGTTGGGCTACCAACTGGAGCAAAGCGGATTTGATGTAGTTGTCGTGAATAGTGGCAAAGATGGTCTTGAACAGTTTAAAGAAAAGAGTTTCGATATTGTCGTCACAGATATTCAAATGCCAGATATGTCTGGAATTGAAGTCCTGGGCGAGATACGTAAAATTGATGTAAATATTGTCATTATTCTCATAACTGCCTATGGGAGTGTTGACAACGCCATCGAGGCTTGCCGTCTGGGGGCAGATGATTATCTAACCAAGCCATTTGGCCAAGAGCAGCTGCTATTTGTAATTGAAAAGGCAATGCGTCTCCGGGAGCTTCAGTCGGACAACACAAAGCTCAGACGTGAATTAAAGGGCAAACATAATTTCAGCAACCTTGTCACGAATAATTCCGAGATGGAAAGTGTATTGGAAATGGCTGGGCAAATAGCAGATAGTGAAACAACGACACTAATTCTTGGCGAGAGCGGTACGGGCAAAGAGCTCATAGCTAAAGCTGTTCATTACAATAGTTCTCGTGCCAAGAAACCACTTATCACGGTAAATTGTCCTTCAATTCCCGACAATCTACTTGAGAGTGAGCTATTTGGACACGTTCGTGGATCCTTCACCGGAGCTATAAGGGACCGTAAGGGCAAGTTTGAAATGGCTAATGGTGGTACAATTTTCCTCGATGAGATTGGAGACTTGCGTGAAACGGTGCAAGCTAAGTTATTGAGAGTTTTACAGGAGCAAGAAATTGAACGTCTGGGTGATTCCAAAACTACAAAAGTAAATGTACGAATAATTGCAGCCACTAATAAAGACTTATGGCAACTCTCCCAAACGGGAAAATTTAGAGAGGATCTATATTACAGGTTGAGTGTAATCCCTATCACAATTCCTCCACTGCGCGATAGATCCGGGGATGTACCGATACTAATAAATCATTTCCTAAAGAAATACTCTAGAAGCAAAAACTTCAAAATAGATAGTGAAGTCTTTGATATTCTCGATCATTATTCATGGCCAGGTAACATCCGGGAACTTGAAAACCTTGTGCAAAGACTTGTTACCCTGACAAAAGGGGAGCTGATAACATCAAGTGATCTCCCAGGCCACATACGGTCATCAGAAGCTAATCTCAATCCTCTGTCGCTTAAAATCCCTGCTGATGGTCTCTCCCTTCACGAAGTGGAAGAAAAACTCATCCGAGAAACACTTCAAAAAGCTAATGGCAACCAATCCAAGGCTGCAAGATTGCTAAAAATCCCCAGACATGTCCTATTGTATCGTTTGAAGAAATTAGGAATCGTCCACCAATAATATCCCAATTTAGTTTTCAATAACTGTAGAATATTCTGCACAATACCTGTAGAATATTCTACAAAATATCATCTATATCCAATTCTGGGCACCTATTAAGCTAGCTCAATAATTAACTTTAATATACTGTAAATACTAGATATAAGCATTTCCAATCCTCGCGATATTTTGACTTGGCACGCAAGTTGGAATAAGAGAGGCATGATGAGCCTTAGAAAAGTACATACTAAAATGCAACAGAAAGGGCGGAATTATGTTTCCGGCCTGCTCATCCTGATAGGACTCTCAGGTGCAATACTCTTTTTCCCGATAGACATGGGGGGAACGGAAACATGCATCTTCGAAAGCGTAAATCCCAATGTTGATATATTCCATCATGCCGCAACTGGTCAGGGATTGTCTCTCATCGTACAAGAGGAGTCATCTTTCGAGCACTATCTGAGTTATTACTCAACTTGGTGGTGGGGCAGTTTGGTCCTACTAGCCATGGGGGTTTTCTTTTTAACAACTCGGTCCATAGTGCTGGATCGAATAGTTCCTTTTAATAATTATCTAAAAAGTGGGAAAGACATTTAAATGCAAATCCAAAAATTGTTACTGCTAGTCACTCTAACGAGCCTAAGCTTTGGTCAAGTGACTGCAATTAAGCAAATAGACCTGCAGGATCTTATTAAGGAAGGTCTTTCTAACAATCCATTTAGACAGGCATACTATGAAGATATTGGCATTGCCGAATCTAAGGTTTCACAATCAGGAGCCCTGCCTGATCCGATGTTATCGCTCAACTTAATGAATTTACCTTTTGAGAATTTTGGGTTTGATCAAGAGCCTATGTCTGGGAAGCAAGTTGCATTTAAGCAGGGAATACCCTTTCCGGGAAAACTAGGCCTTAAGGAACAGATTGCAAAAGTAGGGGTTAAGATTTCGAACGACCAATATGCCGAAGTAAGCAACGGACTCGTAAGAGATATTTCTAAGACCTATTATGATCTATTCTTTGTGGACGAAGCGATAGCCACAATCGACAAAAACCGTCAATTAGTTTCTGAACTGCTCAAAGTAGCCGAACAAAAATATGCAGTTGGTAAAGGTTTACAGCAAGATGTACTAAAAGCCCAAGTAGAACTGTCACTTATGACAGAGAGACTCATTTCACTGAATCAAAGCAGAGACCGTATTGAAGCTAACCTAAACGCACTCTTAAATCGACCAATTGACCAATCTTTTGGATCCATACAGAAACCCCAGATCAAACAGTATTCACTGTCATTTGCTGAGCTTAAAGCAATTGGCGATGAGAATCGACCCCTGCTTAAGCAATGGCAGAATCGTATTGAGAGAAGTGGGAGAAAAATCGAATTAGCTAAGAAGAATCTTTTACCGGATTTTGCAATAAGCGCGGCGTATACCCAACGTGATATTCTTCAGAGCGGAATGGGTGGCGCTGACTTTCTTTCTACTGGGATTAGCCTCAATCTCCCGATTTATGCGAAAAGCAAACAAAAGCAAAATATCAACGAGAAACGGATAGAGCAGAAAAGTTTAGAGGAAAGACGTGAAGGTGTCCAGCAGAAAGTATACCGAGATATAAGTAACGGCTTAACAGAGCTAATCGAAAATACAGAATTGCTGGAGTTGTATCGGACGGGAATTATCCCCCAGGCAGCACAGTCATTAGAATCAACGCTTACCGGATACCAAACTGACAAAGTGGATTTCCTGACACTTATCAGTAGTCAAATGACACTGTTTAATCTCGAACTTGAATACGCAAAACTAATTAGCAAACATAACAAAAATATAGTTGATCTAGAGTTTTTCATTGGCACGTCTTTGCCTCTGAATTGATCGGCATAACCACGAGGGGAGCACATTGTGTTTCGGAGAATAAAAATGAGAACAGTAGTAAAAATATTGATAGTTGTACTAAGCATAGGGTTGGCGGCATTTGTTGTCAGTTGTGGATCAGCTAATTCAGACAGTAAGCATGAGCATACGAAAAATGCAGAGGGTCTATACACCTGTGGAATGCATCCCGAGGTTATTCTGGAAGGACCAGGCCAATGTCCTATCTGTGGTATGAACCTGACTCCCTTGAAACAGAATTCTGTCTCAACAGCCTCTTCCCAAAAACCAGATAGTGAGCGTAAAATACTGTACTGGCAAGCTCCCATGAATCCTGAAGAAATATATGATGAGCCCGGCAAGTCGAACATGGGAATGGATTTGGTCCCTGTATATGATGATCAAACCAGCTCAGGTAGTCAAGTTTCAATCGATCCAAGTACAGTTCAAAACATGGGAGTTCGTACTGCTACTGTTCAGAGGCGGGACTTTAGCAGAAATATCCGAGCATTGGGCAAGATCGATTACAATGAAGAAAATATTTATGAGGTTTCCTCCAAGATATCTGGTTGGATCGAAAAACTATATGTGGACTATACCGGGAAACCAGTCCGCAAAGGTCAGGCTTTATTGGAGTTATATTCTCCTGATTTGGTCACTACACAGCAAGAGTATCTGCTGGCTTTGAAAAACAGGGAGTTGATCAGCGAATCTAGCTTTGCGAGCATTCGCGAAGGTGCTGAATCCCTACTCTCATCCACCCGCCAAAGATTAGCCTATTGGGATATTCCTGAAAAAGAAATCCTACGCCTTGAGGATGGCGGCGTCGTCAGTAAGACCATTACTTTTGAATCACCTGCAGATGGAATTGTGATTCATAAGAACGCTGTTGAGGGCAAGCATATCAAAGAAGGTAGCTCTCTTTATCGAATAGCTGATTTGTCAACAATCTGGGTATTTGCAAGTCTCTATGACAATGAGGTACCGTGGGTGGAGGTTGGTCAGACTGCAGAAATGGAACTCTCATATGCTCCGGGAAAGATTCTGAAAGGAAAAGTGGCTTACATTTATCCTTATTTGAATGAAAAATCGCGTGATGTGAAGGTTCGCTTAGAATTTCCAAATCCAGATATGATGTTAAAACCAGGTATGTATGCGAATGTGAGCATTAAGACTCAATCCATCAAGGATGCAATGGTTATTCCTTCTGAATCGGTGATCCGGTCAGGCGAAAGGATACTAACATTTATTGCAAAGGGTGAAGGCCGTTTTGAACCTCGTCCAATCAAAGTTGGGCAAGAGGGAGATAATGGAGAGGTTCTGGTTCTCGCTGGATTGACTGAGGGCGAGGAGATAGTTACCTCAGCTCAGTTCTTACTTGATAGTGAAAGTCGTCTACAAGAGGCTATCCAGAAGATGCTAAGTGAGAAATCGGCAGCAAGAACTGCAATGGAGCCAGAAGAGGAAGATATGGAGACAACCTCCATGGAATCCATGGAGCAAGACTCTGATTCTGATATGGATCATTCTCACTGATTTTGATCAGCGTGAAATCGAACGACAATACGTATTAAAACCGCCATTGGCGAAAAAAATATAGAGAATTATTATGCTAGAAAAGATTATTGAAGCTTCAGTGAATAACCGATTCCTGGTCATCTTATTTACGGCTCTGATTGCTTTAGGGGGAATCTACGCGGTTCTCAATACACCGATTGATGCTATCCCTGACCTCAGCGATGTTCAGGTTATCATTTTTACGGAATTTCCAGGACAAGCACCTCAGGTTGTCGAGGATCAGGTTACCTATCCACTTACCACAGCCATGTTGGCAGTTCCATATGCAAAAGTAGTCCGGGGATATTCATTCTTTGGTCTCTCATTCGTTTATATCATTTTTGAGGATGACACTGATCTTTATTGGGCCCGAAGCAGGGTTCTTGAGTATCTGAATTACGTATCAAGTCGTCTCCCTGAAGGAGTTACACCGACCTTAGGTCCTGATGCGACTGGAGTAGGTTGGGTATACGAATATGTGCTGGACGGTGGAGATGAATATGATCTTCAACAGCTCAGATCTATTCAAGATTGGTATCTCCGTTACCAACTAACTGGTGTGCCCGGTGTGGCAGAAGTGGCCAGTATTGGTGGCTATGTCAAACAGTATCAGGTAGAGATAGATCCCAATAAACTACTCGCATATAACATTCCTATTCAAAAAGTGAAAATGGCTATCAAGCGCAGCAATAATGATGTTGGTGGAAAGCTCATTGAGATGGGCGAGACGGAATTCATGGTGCGTGGACTGGGATATATCAAAAACAAAGAAGATATTGAGAAAATTGCGCTGGGCGTAGACTCCGAAGGAACACCCATTCTCATTAAACAGATTGCCAATGTCAATATAGGCCCTGAGTTACGTCGAGGAATAACTGATTGGAATGGTGAAGGAGAGGCCGTCGGAGGTGTAATTGTTATGCGCTCTGGCGAAAATGCTCTCAAAACTATTGAGCTTGTGAAGGAAAAACTTGAAGAATTGAAGAAAGGCCTTCCGGAGGGTGTGACTATCAAGTCTGCCTACGATCGTTCAGGCCTAATCAATCGAGCTATCGACAATTTGAGCTTAAAGTTACTTGAAGAGTTATTGGTAGTGGCGATCGTGTGTATTGTTTTCCTGCTCCATTTTCGGAGTGCATTTGTAGCACTCTTCACATTACCAATGGGCATACTGGTATCATTTTTCATTATGTATTTCCAGGGTATTAATGCCAACATTATGTCCCTGGGAGGAATCGCAATAGCCATTGGAGCTATGGTTGACGCTGCTATTGTGATGATTGAGAATGCTCATAAGCACCTCGAAAGAGACAAAGGTAAAAAAGACCACTGGCAAATCATTATCGATTCTTCCAAAGAAGTAGGACCGGCTTTATTCTACTCATTGTTGATTATCACAGTATCCTTTCTACCAGTATTCACACTAGAAGCACAGGAAGGACGCTTGTTCAAACCCCTCGCATTTACAAAAACGTATGCCATGGGTGCCTCAGCCTTCCTGGCGATTACCATTGTTCCCATTCTTATGGGTTATTTCGTTCGTGGTAAGATTCTCCCTGAAAACAAGAATCCAATAAGTCGCTTTCTTATGAAGATATATAGACCCATTATTCATGCAGTGTTGCGTTTTAAATGGGCAACCATTGTTATTGCCATAGTAATCATGGCAATAACCATAATTCCCCTTGGAAAAATTGGATCAGAATTCATGCCTCCACTCAACGAGGGTGATCTTCTATACATGCCAACAACTGATCCTGGTATCAGTATTACTAAGGCAAAGGAACTTTTACAACAGACCGATAGGATCATTAAGAGTTTCCCTGAAGTTCACCACGTTTTTGGTAAGATTGGTCGTGCTGAATCAGCAACAGATCCTGCTCCTTTATCTATGATAGAAACAACAATAATGTTGAATCCTACAGATACCTGGCGTGATGGAATGACCATTGAAAAGCTCATCCTTGAGCTGGACGCAGCTATCCAGTTTCCTGGATTAACCAATGCCTGGACCATGCCCATAAAAACGAGAATCGATATGCTTGCTACCGGTATCAAAACCCCAGTAGGCATCAAGCTAATGGGACCAGATCTGGAGGTTCTTTCAGACTTGGGACAAGAAATAGCCGGTGTGATCAAGGATGTTGAGGGGACCTTAAGTGTATTCCCCGACAAAACGATAGGTGGAAACTTCCTGGACTTTGACATCAAGCGTGACGAAATCGCCCGTTATGGTCTAACCGTCGGTGATGTACAAGATGTAATCATGTCCGCTATAGGTGGAATGAACGTGTCCTATACAGTTGAGGGGTTGGAGCGTTATCCAATTAATGTCAGATATAGTCGTGAATTACGTGATAATATTTCAGCATTGAAAAGAGTTTTGGTTCCAACACCTTCGGGAGCTCAGATTCCAATGGAATATTTAGCAGAAATCAAGATCGTCAAGGGTCCCCCCGTCATAAAAAGTGAAAACTCACGCCAGACAGCCTGGCTATATGTTGACTTGAGAGGAATTGATGTTGGTACTTATGTAGAAAACGCAAAAAAGGTTGTGGAAGCCAATATATCATTTCCAGAGGGTTATAGTCTCGTTTGGTCTGGTCAATATGAATATATGGAACGTGCGGCAAAGAAATTAAAGATCGTTATCCCTATAACTCTGCTAATCATCTTTTTGTTGCTATATTTCAATTTCAAGAACTTTACTGAAAGTGTGATTGTGATGTCCTCCCTACCATTTGCTTTGGTAGGTGGTATCTGGTTCATGTATTTTCTGGATTACAACTTTAGTGTGGCTGTAGGTGTGGGATTTATCGCACTGGCTGGTCTAGCTGCAGAAACAGGTGTCGTCATGCTGGTCTACCTTGATAATGTGTTTGCTGAAAAAGTGAACAGTGGAAAAATGAGAAGCCTGACAGATCTTTATGATACTGTGATCGTTGGAGCTGTTGAACGCGTTAGACCCAAGCTGATGACGGTAACAACCACCATGTTTGGACTTGTACCGATCCTTTGGGGAACTGAGGCTGGATCCCAAACTATGAAGCGTATTGCCGCGCCCATGGTTGGCGGAATGGTCTCCTCAACTATACTAACTCTCATAGTTATTCCTGCAATTTATTATCTCTGGAAATCGCGAGAAGTGAAAAGCATTATCAGCAAACTACAATTAGATGGTTCAACTGAGCCTGTTGAACTCATTTCCATTGATGCACACTCTGAAGAGACACCAATTGAAATCGAGGCAAAGCCAAATGAGAATCTCGATGATAATAATTCTACCAAGCTGGGACCAAACGAATAATCCTGCACCGACAGGCGATAGGAGAATCAGATGAAAGAGGTTAAAGCATTTATCCGGGGTGACAAGGCAGACGAAGTTATTGCAGCCTTGGAAGAAGTAGGAGTTATCAACTTGACTGTAATCAATGTGATGGGTATAGGCCGGAGTCTTGCGCCTTCGAAAGGTGCAAAATACTCTGTTGATCTGACTCAGAAATATTCAACTATAGCCAAAATAGAGATTGTATGCAGAGCATCTGATACTGCGAAGATAGTGGATGTATTGCGGCAGTCTGCTTACACAGGCATGCAAGGCGATGGGATGATCTATGTTGTCCCAGTTGAAACAGCTGTCAAAATTAGAACTGGAGCATATGGGGGGGATGCGTTGTAACCCCCCGACAACAATTCTTCCCCGCTTCAGCTTCCATATAAGATGGGTGGGCTTTGATCCTCAATAGGATTAGGGCTCATCCATCTTTTCGTTTTAATAGCTTACAATCCACAAAGCACCGCGCCAGATACCACAAAAACAAGACGGATATTACTTGTACATTATTCAACACCGACGTCTAGATAATGAAGAATAGTCTACAATATCTTAATCTGGATGTTTTTGAAAATATCATCTAACAAACGTAATAACAACAAGATAAAAGATATGTATGATTTTGGCACGTGATTTGGATTAAGTAGTCATGTGAAATTAAAATTTATACAGAACCAGCCCTTCAACATGACACAGCCGAGAGGGGTAAAAATTGAGGGCAGATTGCAACGTGGAGCTCAGGCGAGTTCAATGTCTCAGGTATACGGACACAGCACAGCCGATCTGCCCTATGAGAACAAGGCTTATAACGAGCCAATAAATAAAAGGAGTAGTAAGATGACGAGAATGCAGTTTCTCACCAAAACGATGATGATGTCTTTGATGGTCTTTATCGCCGTTTCAAATGTCAACGCCCAACATATGGGGGATAATCATCAAGATCAGGATCAAATGAGCGGGGATCAGACCACCCAGCATATGCATGAAAACATGCAGAATATGCAGCAAATGCAGCAGTCAAATATGATGACCATGGACGGTCAGAGCATGATGATGTCTATGGAAGAAATGATGGAGCATATGAGTCAATTGATGAACCATAGCGAAGCCATGCTTTCCAGCCTTGAAGACAGCGGCGATCACGGGTTAATGTCCATGTTCAGGGGTGATGATTCCGAGACTCATATGATGGAAATGACTGAAGACATGACTGAGATGATGACAGGGATGAATGGATTAATGGAAAATATGCAGTCCATGATGGGCGATCAGGACATGATGAGCGAGGAAGGCATGCAGATGCAAATGGATAATATGCAATCGACTCTCAACGAAATGGTGGCATCAATGGATCAGATGATGGACAATATGCATAATATTCAAAAGCTTACTCCAAAAGTTAAGAAATAAAGAACCTCTAGAACAAATCATGCGCACCAAGAATCAAATTGTCAAAAAGCGTCTCCAAACGACGTGGCTGTTGCTAGCCTGGGTTGCAGGTTCTGCCCAGGCCGGCCAGTCATGGTCTCTTGCTACTTCAATGTCCTACAATCAAGGCACTTATGTGTATGAAAATACCATTGAAAATTATTACTTAAATTTAGGAGTAAGGTACAAACAGCCTCTGTGGTCAATCGCAGTAACTCTCCCAATCTTAGCTCAACAGGATAATCTTGAATTGGCTAGCTTTCCGGAGTCAGGCGTTGCGGATAGTAACGGCGTTCTGACTAACACCCACTGGGGTAACGTAAAAATGGGTGTAGGTGATTTATACATCTTTGGTCAACGCACAGTATGGCAGAATTTTAAATCCAAAAGCTCGCTGTCTGCAACCTTTCAATTCAAAGTGCCCCTTGGATTTTCAAGTCAAACTTTTAGCTCACAGAAAAAGGATTACGGTGCAGGAATTCTATTTAAACAGTATCGGGGAGATTATTCATTTTTCACCGATTTGGGGTATCTGGTTTTAGGTAATCCTGAATGGGGAATCTACAAAAACCCAATTAGCTATGGTGCCGGGATTGGCAGGACTTTCCTTCGTAAAACACTTTCCATGTCCATGTACTACCGTGCCTATACAGAAATAATAGACGGGATCTCTCCTCCTCAGCAGATTTCATTTGGCCTTTATGGCCGACTAAACCGCCAGTCTAACATATCAATAAATTGGACTCAGGGATTGAGTGAGAGCAGCCCGGATAGAGGCATATCTATGGGGCTAAGTAGGAAATTATAGAGTGCTGGACTTGATAGTAAGTTGAGACTCCAGAATAGATAAACACCAAGCAGAAAGGCTACAACATGAAATCAATGATCGCAATTATAACACTTAGCACAGGAGTCCTCCTTGGTTGCCAGGATAAGGCCACAGAGCAGGTTAAACAAAGTTCAAGTATGGAACGGATTCAAAAATCCGATGTGAGTCATGAGGATCACGATCATGCTAGTATGGAGAAGGCTGTTAGCCCTGAATACTACACATGTCCCATGGAGAGCCACAAGCATATTAACAGTCAAGAGGCTGGAAGTTGTCCCGAATGTGGTATGACGTTAGTACCAGTAGTCGAAACGACCGCTGAAGATGCTGAATTTTATGGGTGTCCAATGCCTGAACATAGTCATGTCAGAGCAGAAGAAGCAGGGTCATGCCCAGAGTGTGGAATGAACTTAAAACCGATGAAACTTGGCAGCTAAACCGAATTATCAAAATGACATTATGCGCTGATAGAATAAATGTGAAGGTCCTGAAATGAATAAAAGAACGCTTATGGTAGCAGCAATAATTCTGGGTGCATGCTTGCTATTTTTTCAACCCATTTTTGCCAATGCGCTACCCGAAGATTGGGTAGCTCCCGCCAGTGCGGATTCTCTCCAAAGTCCGATAAAATCAAATTCTGATTCTTGGATGCCGGGGGAAGCCATATACAAAACAGCCTGTGGCGTATGTCATGGTGTAAGTGGGTTCGGTGACGGCATTGCCGCTGTAGCTCTAAATCCGAGACCTGCTGATTTAACATCCAAAGTGGTGCAAGATCAAAGTGATGGAGCCCTTTTTTGGAAGCTCACAACAGGTAAAACCCCCATGGCCAGTTATAAGGATGTGTACACCGATCAGCAACGTTGGGAACTGGTTGAGTACATCCGCAACCTAGAGAAGAAGGATTAGATATGAAATATATTACAACACTATTGATTACGATTTGTGTATCTGTGTATGGTCAGGACTATTCAGATTTGCTCAAAAAAATTGAAAGCTCGAAACCTGGTGATAGCCAATTTCTGCTTCGGGGGTATGCTCACTCAGGATATGAAAAAAGGGGTGAAGAATCCAGTTTTGTGGGTGGAAGTTTTAATCCAATATTCCTATGGCGTCAATCTGATAAACTACTTTTTGAGGCGGAACTGGAATTAGAGCTCGAGCATGGAGAAACCGCTCTTGCTTTAGAATATGCAAACATGGCTTATGAGCTTCGGGACAACTTAACTGTCCGCGTTGGCATGTTTTTGCTTCCCTTTGGGACCTTCAGTGAACGTCTCCATCCTCGTTGGATAAATCGTCTACCTTCTAGCCCTCTAGGATTTGGCCATGATCCTATTGGTCCTATGCGTGACATGGGAATCGAACTTAGAGGAAATACAAAACTCGGAAGCAGAAGCCTTAGCTATTCTCTTTATTCAACCAACGGACCCTCTTTAAATGACGGGGAAGATCACGATTTGAGTGAAGACGAGGCAGGGATGCTCAATTATCTAAACTTTGAGGACAATAATTCAAATAAAGCGATCGGTGGAAGGCTGGGAATATTTCCACTTGCATCACCGGCTCTGGAGTTAGGCTTTTCGGGTCAGATCGCAGAAGTAGGTAATCACGAAACTGAATATGAAAACACTGCTGCCAATCTATATGCACTCGATATGTCATATGTTAATAATATCATTTTCCTAAAGGGTGTTGTAGATCTAAAGGGACAGTTGAATCAAATCAATGTTGATGATGAAAGTTATTTCTCGGACGAGGATTCCTCCTCCTACTCATTTTTAAACCAAAGTCAAGCTTCCTATCTGCAGGCATCTTTTAGACCCGCATACGTGAGGAATTCATTTGTGAAGAATCTAGAAATAGTAGGAAGATACTCCCAAATTGAAACTCCTGAGGGAGCGCTTTGGGAATCAAATCAGTCACAATATGTAGTTGGTCTCAATTATTGGTTGGATTGGCGAACTGTTCTCAAAATTGCCTACCAGGTAAATGAGAGCTCCGCAGCAGGTGGCCATGTTGAAGAAGACGAGCACGGGGATGAAGGTGGGGATAACGCAATACTCATTCACTGGGCATTTGGATTCTAAGTATACTTCACAATTAGAAGGAAATTAACATGATAAAATCAATAAAAACGACATTAGGTCTAGCCACAATAATAATATTGTCAACAATGTTCATAACCGCATGTAGTTCACAGAATCCTCCTCTTGAGAAATCTGGTGCACAACTATGGGGTGAAAATTGTGTTCGCTGTCACAACGCACCATCTCCATCAGCTTTTAGTGATAACCAATGGGAAACCGTGGCCATGCATATGAAAATCAGGGCAAACCTGAATTCATCCGAAACTGCAGAAATTGTTGAATTCCTGCAAATGGCAAATTGACAAGAATAGAAAGAGAGAAATATAGTGAGTGTTTACAGTATGACCTCTGTTTCAGAGCGTAGCTTTGACGAAACAGTTGATATGGTAACAGAGGAATTGAAAATAGCAGGATTTGGTGTGCTCACGGACATAGATGTCAAAAGCACGCTGAACGAAAAGTTGGGTGTAGATATACCACGATATCGGATTCTTGGAGCCTGCAATCCACAGTATGCTTATGTGGCTTTGAAAACTGAAGATCATGCTGGTCTCTTTCTGCCGTGCAATGTAGTTGTACACGAGCTGGGAAAGAATGAGGTTGAGGTTACGGTCCTCGATCCCGTTGCTGCAATGCAAGCGGTATCAAATCCAAGGCTAAAGGCTGTAGCTTGGCAAGTTCGAGAAAAGCTTGAAGCTGTAATAGAGCGTATCTGAGTTTCGATGTCGCTCGAAAGGGTGTCACTATGGAAGTCGAGTGGATGTTTGGGTTGTTCTTTCTCTCAATGGCAGTTGGAATAGCTATTCGAGCTATGACTCAACCCTCAAAAAGGGAAGAGGGTAACCTGGATAGTGAAGCAATAGAAATTGCAGAGAAACGCTACGCAAAAGGTGAAATAAGTGCGCAGGAATTTGAGAGAATGAAATCAAATTTAAAGAGCACACAGTGAGATGATACTTAACCAACATTATGAAAATAATAGAAGGCATATAAAAAAATGAATCTTTTACCCGAATGGGCTCCGAATATCCACCCCATGCTCATTCACTTTCCAATTGTACTCCTCCTCCTGGCACCTCTGTTTGACGTAGGAGCATTAGTATTTAAGAAATCACCCTGGTTACTACCAGCGGCGAATTTCTTGTACTTTTTAGCAGGATTCAGCGTGGTACTTGTATTCATCTCTGGCAAGCTTGCGGCACAGAACATCGACATTCCAACCGATGCCTATGTAACCATTTCAAAGCACGCGAACTGGGCTCTTTACACACTCATTCTTGCGGGCATAAATGGAGCAATTCGAGTGTTCTTAATGATAAATATTAAGGGGGAATCCTTTTCTAGATGGTACATGCTAATACCCGGACTGCTTGGAATTGTATTTCTCATCAATACTGCAGATCAAGGTGCAAAATTAGTATTCGCACATGGTGTAGGTGTATCCGCAAAAATGAACAGTAACCATCACAAAATGGAAGTTCAGATTGAGTCTGAGGCAGCAGTACACACGCATGAACACGCAGATCCAGATGTCGAGTCACTGCAGTGGTCGGCCGCAACCAGCACACTTGAGAGCTTTAGCCATAGATTTGAATGGTTAATTACGCAACCAGAAGAAATGGGAATATCCAAGGGCAACAATGAAAATGGAACAGCCTTTAACATTCATCTAGAAGATCAGGAAACTCTAATCCTTTTTCCTGAATTTGTTTCGAATCTTGAGCTTCAAACCCAACTCAACTTCGATAAGTTTGAAGGTATTGTTAGATTGGTGCACCACTTCTCAAGCCTCGATCAATATGATTTCTTAGAAGCAAGCTCGACAGAAGTACTACTTGGAAGAATCGTGGGGGGTAAAAAGAAGATCTTCGATTCTGCAAAGACCAACCTCTCAAAGGCAGTGACTTTAAAAGCCGTCGGCACTGAAGGGCATTTTAGAGGATATGCAGATAACGAACTCCTGACCCATGGTCATGGACCAGATTTCCCTGCGGGCAAACTTGGCTTATATTTAAAGGGGAGCGGATTAATTAGTTTAAATGAATTGAGTGGGACTGAAATCGAATGAAGATGCTCACGTTTCTTCATTTGATCAGATCGTGGACTCGGCCCGGGTTAGAATCGATCAATAAGCTTGGATTTCCGTTAGTTCTGGCTTCCCACTCAATGCTTTACGATAACCCATCTAGCAATCAAGATGGTATGAGAAATGATGTGAGCGGGATAAAGATCGATAAAGGGCCGCGCATGGACCAATATCGATTTGGAAAGGGGATGCCTATCAATCCAAAACCGATCCATATGCTGGGGTGTCAACATGCTCCAGCTCCCCGCTCATATTTCTTGTTAAATATGTTTAAAAGTGAATTAAAGGGAGAGAATAATAATGCCAATTGATCCTGTGTGCGGTATGACTGTAAATGAACCGAGTTCTTACACATCTGATTATAGAGGAACAAGATTTCATTTTTGCAGTGCTCATTGCGTAGAACGATTTGAGCAGAAACCAGAGAAATACCCTGAGAGTCATGATGCTCAAATAAATGATGAGGCCCTCTATACTTGCCCAATGCACCCTGAGATCAAAGAGTCAGGTCCAGGTGCTTGCCCGAAGTGTGGCATGTCCCTTGAACCACTTATGCCAGCTGTCAAGGCAGATGCCCCTGAATACACCTGCCCAATGCACCCCGAAATCATTCAGAATCAGCCCGGATCGTGCCCCAAGTGTGGAATGGCACTCGAGCCAATGATCGCCACAGAAGATGAGGAAGATCAGGAATTGACTGATATGAGCAGAAGGTTTTGGGTGAGCTTAATCCTGTCTTTGCCCCTTGTCTTTATAACTATGGGCGAACTGTTTTTTCAGTCGTCCCTGTTTCATTGGAGTTGGCGACCCTATCTTGAATTAACTTTGGCTACACCAGTTGTTCTCTGGGCAGGTGCAACATTCTTTCAACGTGGCTGGGCTTCAGTCGTTAATCGAAGTTTAAATATGTTCACTCTGATCGCTCTTGGGACTGGTGTAGCATATGTTTATAGTGTGGTTGCAGTAATATTTCCACAAATATTTCCCGCTGCATTTAAATCGCCTGAAGGTGTAGTTGCTGTTTATTTCGAAGCCGCAGCGGTCATTACAATGCTGGTCCTTTTAGGGCAGGTTCTCGAACTGAGGGCTAGGCATCAGACAGGGAGCGCAATTAGAGCTTTACTGGGCCTGGCTCCGAAAATAGCAATGATCATTCAGGAAGATGGAACCGCTAAGGAAATCCCTTTAAGTCATGTAAAAGTAAACGATCTCCTGCGTGTTAGACCAGGGGATAAAATTCCTGTAGATGGAATTCTCATTGAGGGATCCAGTACGGTCGATGAGTCAATGATCACCGGAGAGCCAATGGCAGTCAAAAATGGAGAGGGCGATTCTGTTACGGCAGCAACTATTAATCAAACTGGTGCATTTTCCATGAGAGCGGAAAGAGTACGTGCAGACACTCTATTGTCC
>JABMQQ010000186.1 GCA_013202495.1 Fidelibacterota bacterium
AGGACCACGAAGCAAGAGCTCAACCGACTCTCTTTTGAACTCTGGAGTATACTGTCTTCTCTTTTTCTCTGAATACATTTGGTTTACCTCCTCGAGCAATTTAACGCTTCTCGTACTGTCCACCAAAATGTAGCAACTTCAGTTTGTCCATCGTAGCTCAAGGAGCGAAGATGGGAGTACTTAAAAAGCTCAGCTGGTTCCTGAGCTGTCACACTGAGTAAGCCTGTGCTGAGCGAAGTCGAAGCATCGAAGTGCTGTCGAAGGGCGCTGGCCTTTTTTGTTGCCTCTATACCTACTACCGAGACCAGGTAGTCTCACTCTACTAGACATTAGCATATTGAAAGAGTCAGGTATTTTAATGCTCTGAGGTCATTGTTGTGTGTATTGAATAATCGAAGCTATTTTCCCATAAAATTTTCTGATATCTTGTACATTCCCCAACTCAATAAACTCTATCGATACTTTCCACTCACACCCCCAGCAATCTAACTATCTATCGTAATAACAGTAAGATGGCATAGATTACTGAACAAATCACAGTTGTTTTCTCTGATGATTGATTTAACTTGAAATAATTGTAATTAAGAGCTCTGGTAATTACCGACTTTAAGGTCTTTTATTGGTATGCGCAGCATTAAACTCATCCTGATATTCATTGTTAGTCATTCTGCACTAATAGCAGCTGCTCAAACCGATTCTGACACCCTACGAGTAATTCATTATAACAATTACCCTCCTCTTGAGTACACCAGTGAAAATGGTTTATCAATCGGATTTGATATTGAAATATTCGAGGCAATTGCTAAAGCGGCTGATCTGATATATACTATTGAGGGAGTAACTTGGGATACGTTGTTATCCAATGTTCGAACCAAACAATTTGATGTGTTAACAGGAATGTATTATTCCCACACACGAGACACTTATCTTGATTTTACTGTACCAATTCTAACAAATTCATACGCTTTATTTGCTCGGAAAGATTCACAAATAGAAAATCTTCATGATCATTTTCATAAGGAGGTGATCATCGTAGGAGGTGGGTTATCTAGACAGATGGTTGACAACATATATTCTGTCAAGGAAGTTATACTGGTCGCTTCGGTTGAAGAAGCACTGCAGCTATTATCTTCTGGGAGCCATGATGGTGCTGTACTACCCATATTGCATGCGAATTATATAATCAAGAACCACAACTATGATAACATAATCCCTGTAGGTCCCAAACTCTTGTCTCGAAATCTATGTATTGCAGTAGCCGAAAAAGATACGCTGCTACTAAATGATATAGCTTCTGGATTCAGAAAAATCATGACCGATGGTTCTTATCGTAAAATCTATGATAAATGGATAGAGCCGTATGAAGAAGAGTTGATACCTTGGCGAGTTGTGAAGATTTATAGCGTTGGCATTTTATTGATTCTAATTGTTCTTGGCGGTGTTATAATTATTTGGACAATCATGCTTCGACGATCCGTCGCCACCCGAACTAAAGAACTTCGCGAGGAAATTAAAGTACGAACGTTAGTTGAGGAACAAATTCTTCAGAGTAAAATTCTATTGGAATCAAGTATCGAAAGTCCTCAGGATATGTTAATTCTCTCACTGGATCTTGAATATCGATATCTCTATTTTAATACAAGCCATGCCAATTCAATGAAACTTGCTTATGGAACAAAACCCATGATCGGGGATTGTATTTTTGATCATATGACAAGCAAGGATGATATCGATAAAGTTAAGTCCCATTATGATATAGCTCTGACTGGAGAAGGGCATGTTGCTATCGATGAATACGGTGAAACTCCGGACAGTTTATTCTATGAAGTTCAGTATAATCCGATCTATGACAAGCAAAGAGAGATTATCGGAATCACATCTTTCGCCCAGAATATCACTTCGCGTAGGCAGGCAGAGAACCAGATATCACGACAAACAGCTTTACTAGAAGCGATCAACGAGGTTTTTAAAGCAGCAATGACCGGTGTCAGTGAAGAGAAATTGGGCAAGACAAGCCTATCCATCGCCGAGAAACTAACAAGAAGCAAGTTCGGTTTTATCGGGGAAATCAATCATGATGGTCTTTTTGATACAATCGCCATCAGTAATCCTGGGTGGGATGCTTGTGACTTGGCAGTTTCCGATGCTAAAAAAGCCACTAAAAACATGTCTGTCAGAGGAATTGATCGATCGACGCTCCGAGATGGTATATCGCGTATAGTCAATGAAGAAGAATTTGATACACACCCTGATCGTGTTGGAACACCAGAAGGTCATCCCAAATTAACTGCATTTCTTGGTGTCCCCCTGAAGCATCAAGATAAGACCATTGGTATGATTGGGTTAGGCAATAAAGAGGGGGGTTACGAAATTGATGATCAGGAAGCGATGGAAAATCTTTCTATAGCTATTGTAGAAGCATTTAGAAGAAAGCGGGCGGAAAGCGCCCTTGCGAATAGCGAAGCAAAATTCCGGACCCTATTTGAAGAATCTCGTGATCCTCTTTACATCACTACGGTTGATGGCCTGTTTATCGAAAATAATGAGGTTTGGTGTGACCTTTTTGGTTATTCAAAAGAGGAATTTAAGCTGATCAATGCGGCGAATCTCTTCAGCACTGATAGCGACAGGAGACTCTTTCAAACAGCTATTGAAAAAACAGGTCATGTAATGGATCTGGAAGTCCGATACCGTAAAAAGGATGGGTCGGAGATGATCTGTCTAGAAACTGCCACTGTTATACGAGATGATGCTGGTAATATAATTGGTTACCGGGGAGCAATCAGGGATATGACGGAACGTATCGAGAAGCAGAAGCAATTTGAGGAAGCACTTGAAAAAGCCCAACTAGGCGAGCGAGTCAAAAGTCGCTTCATGGCCAATATGTCCCATGAGATTCGCACACCCCTGAACAGCATGCTGGGATTCATGGAGCTGTTGAATAAGAACCTTAAGGATAAGACCAGTGAAGACGAGAAGAAATACTTCAAATACATGCGGGACAGCAGCACTCGTCTGATCCGCACCGTTGATGGATTACTCAACATCTCACAGCTGGAAGCAGATCGTATTCAACCTAATCCCCAGACAATAAGTTTGCCTCATATGGTCAAAAATGTGTTTGAAGAGTTCAAGCTAAGAGCCCATGAGAAACACCTGGAATACGAGTTACTGGTTAAAACAGAGAAAGGTACGGTCTCCGTAGACGAATACTGCCTTTACCAAGCTTTGACAAATATTTTTGATAATGCCATTAAGTATACCGAAAGCGGTGGCGTGAGGATCATTATCAATCGCCGATACGGGTGTAATCAAGTGATTATTGCCGATACGGGAATAGGTATATCAAAGGCATTTCAAGACAATCTCTTCAGACCGTTTTCCCAGGAAAGTGAGGGCTATAACCGGGCTTATGAGGGTGCGGGACTGGGGCTGGCAATTACCAAGCACTATCTGGATCTGAACAACATCAAGATCGAGCTGGAAAGCAAGAAAGGTGAAGGAACAACAATCACTCTCATTTTTCCAAAGGGGAAGGGTAACGGATGACTAAAGACAAACCCATTGTAATCGTTATTGAGGATGACGAAACCACACAAGTCCTGTATTGGCATATCCTCGGGCATCAGTATGAATTGCATATAACCGATAATGTGGCGGATGCGATAATCCTTCTCCAAGAACATGCGGCGGATCTGATTATCGTTGACCTATCACTAAAGGGCGACGAAGATGGCATCGGATTGGTTCACCATGTGAGGGCAAGTATGTCAAATCCAAACATCCCAATTATTGCCATCACTGCCCATGCTTTTCCGCATGACAGAGCAAAAGTGCTTGATGCGGGTTCTAACGAGTATGTACCTAAACCAATCTCGCCCGCGAGCCTGATCAAATTGATAGAACGGTACTTACCATAATACCAACATTGAAAGTCATTAACAAAGTGAAAGTGGTTATTGTTATTGACCTGTCCCACCAAACAGCAACCAAAACCCGCTAATGCCTACTGTATAAGGGTCTGCATACTACTGAAAATCCCCATGTCCGCAGCTCAGATGAATGGAAATTCAAAACTTTTTCAAAATAGTCACTTTTTAGTCACTGACACCTCGCAAAGCCTTATATAGCTCAAAAGGCAACGGATTTCTAATCCGTAGGTCACAGGTTCGAGCCCTGTC
>JABMQQ010000187.1 GCA_013202495.1 Fidelibacterota bacterium
ATGATCCAGAATACGGCCCACATGGGAAATTCTGCAATTCCTCCTTCCCACGTATTCAACAAATACACCAGGGGAAAGACCATAAAAGCTCTGGCCAATGAAGTCAAGTTAGCAGCGGTCAAAAACTTTTTTATGGTTGCATAATTTACCATTTATTGACTAAACCTAACTCCGTATTTTTCTAATTCAAAGTTGGGGTCAGAAATAAGTTCCTGAGTCTGACCCGTTCTGGCAATTTTTCCATTAATTATACAGATAATATCTGATGATTGCCGTACAAATTCAGCATTATGCGAGATGATGATCACCCTCGCATTCGTGCCGGCCAAATTATGTAATTTTGATAGAAGCACCATGTTTTCTTTTGCTGTCACACCAATCTCTGGTTCATCAAGAATCAAGCGGGCTGGTTCAAGATAAAACACACAAACCAGTGCCATGCGTCGCCGTTCTCCCCCACTCATGAGCAAAAAGGGAAAATGGAGCATTCCTGCAGCATCAGAGAAACCAAGTTCTTCAATAAGACTGATCAATCTGGGTTGGTTTATTTCCTGTGAGAGTAAAGCGCCAAGTTGTTCGCTTACGTTTTCAGCAAATAGAAAACGGTCAAGATGTTGAGGTAAATAATACCATTTTTCACCTTCGTTATGAGCTGATATCTCTGCCAGAGATTCCCCATAGGTACTCTTACCAGAACCATTTTTTCCAATGATGCAGGTATATCCCTCACCGCTTATCGACAGCTCAGGAGCTTCCAGAAAAAAGTCTGTATTGTCACTGTACTTCTTACTCAGTGCTGGAAGCGTGTGACTCATAGGGCGGCCAGGTGCACTTTGGTTTGATCCAGATCGATGACATGGGTTCCCCACGTGAGCTCTGAGCTGAATTGGGTGACATGTAAAACTGTTTTCCCGGCTTGGTGCGCTTTGTCTAGAAATGCTTTGAGTATGGATGCTTTGGTTTGATCAAGATATGAGCTGGGTTCGTCTAATATCAACAATGGAGCATCCTGCAACATGAATTGAGCCAGGGCCAGGGATTGTCTCTCTCCCCCTGACAAACTTTCCACGCTCCGATTCATAAGCGTGTTCAAGCCCAATGTCTGGAGAATATTCAACATATCGGGTTTCCCTAAACCATCGTCCTGATAGCTCAATTCTTCAGCTACAGATTCCGAGAAAAAAAGATCCTCAATCTGTTGAGTCAGATAGGCTATTCGCTTGGATTTAATAGCTTCTGGATAGCCAGCCCTCACGATTTTATCATTTAATAGGATTTCACCCGATTCTGGTTTTACCAAACCCAGAATAATTTTAATCAGACTACTTTTACCACTGCCATTCCCACCAATAATCGTCACAAACGATCCAGATGGAATGCATAGGTTTAAATCCTGAAATATGGTTTTTTGAAATGCTTTCCAGCGATAAGAAAGTGCCAGATTTTTGACCTGAATATGGCACGGCATGGTTTTATTTCTCGCGTTGAATATTGTAATCGATAAACTGAATCATGGAGTGTTTAACCGCAGAATCTGGGAAATCGCTCAGCGCGGTCTTGGCCTTGTCAGAATAGTCCTGAAGTTTTTGTTTGGTGTATTCCAGACCTCCATAGCGATTAATAAACTCGAGGACATTTTGTTGAATAACCCTATCGCTGCCCTTTTTAGTCATGCGTTTAAATTCCCGCTGTTCCTGTTTGTCACATTGTTGTAATGCATGGATCAGGGGTAAGGTTACCATGTTGTGTTTGACATCGAGACCAATGGGTTTCCCCACAGATGAGGCACGGCCTTCAAAATCGAATAAATCGTCTTTGATTTGGAAGGCAATTCCAAAATTTCGACCATATTCATAGAGGGCATCCCATACCTTTTGGTCATCAGAGGTGGTCATGGCTCCCAGCTTACATCCTGTGGCAAGGAGTGAGGCAGTTTTATCCTCGATCATATCATAATAGGCGTCTTCGGTCATGGTATCAGAGCGAGCACGATCAATCTGGTCAATTTCACCAGTCACCAGTTTGTCAGCTGTATTTGCCAGGAGCTCCAACATCTCTGGATGTTTGAGAGCCACCATTTTCACCAGAGCCTTGGAAAAAAGATAGTCTCCAATGAGTACGCTGATTTTATTGCGCCAGATAGAGTTGATACTGGGGAGACCCCGTCTGGTTTCAGCCTCATCCACAACATCATCGTGAACCAGTGTAGCAGTATGCAAAACCTCTACGAGAGTCGCAGCAGAATAAGTTTGTTCGGTGCAATCACCACTAAGTCGGGCCGAAAGCAGCAGGAGCATAGGGCGCATCTTTTTGCCCTTCTGGGCGATGACATATTTCATGACCTGATTAATCAGGAACACATGGGATTTGAGAGAATTTTCAAAATAATGCTGAAAGCTATTCAACTCAGCCTGGATAGGCCGTAGGAGATCATCCAAGGAAATCTTCAAGCAACTCGTCCTCTTTATTTATTCCTTCAGAATCAACTTCTTCCATCTCGGATTTTTCCTGCTTTTTTTGCTTCACAAGTTTCGCCACAAAAATGCTGACTTCATACAGGAGAACCATGGGCATGGCTACACCCACCATGGTAAAAGGATCAGCAGGTGTAAATATTGCTGACACCATCAGTATGCTGAGATAAGCAAAACGACGAATTTTCCTTAAAATATTGGGGGTCACAATACCGATCTTAGCCAGAATGAATACAATGACGGGAAGTTCAAAGGCCATCCCGGTAAAAAGAATGAGAATAGTAATATAATTGAGATAGTCGGTAATAGTTACATAGTTAACCAGACCCTCAAGACCATAATTCAGCACTGCAAAAAATTTCAACGACCAGGGTATCATAATAAAATATGAGAAAAGCCCACCAATAACAAAGCTCACAATGGTTGTGATAATTAGCATGGGAGCGAAAGAACGTTCATCATCCAGCAGTCCGGGAGCTATAAATTTCCAGACTTGATGAATTATAACCGGGAGTGAAAACACAATACCCAGGACCACTGCCACACGCATTTTAGCCAGAAAAACACCAAGAATGGTTGTGTTCAGCAGGTCCAGTTTGGGTTCAGTGTTTTCAATGGGAATGCTCAAGATGTAAATGAGTTGGTTGGAAAAAATAAAACCGATGATGGCAAAAAGAAGAATACTACTAAAAGCTTTTATTATTCTCCACCTCAACTCTTCGAGGTGTTCCAGCAGGGGCATTTCGGTATTGCTTACTTTTGACATAGTCGATTAAGATAAAAGGATTAGAGGTCAGAAAAACCCCAATTGAAGATAGATATGAACAATTCTACCCGATCTACCACCTTCATTTAGCCACCACCTTTGAATTTATTTTCAGCATAAGGATATATTTGATTTCTGATTTTTCAGCTATTAATATTTGGAAATATTGAATTTGAATTCCCCCTTGTTACGTTTTATACTATTTGCTGAATATGAATCGATGCTGCATGCAAAAGAATCAACAACCTGGCTCAGGTGGAAATGGGATCAGAAATAGCTCTAGATCAGGATTCAGTCTGGTCGAGCTTATGATTGTCATACTCATTATTGCTGTTCTTGCTGTTGTTGCTGTCCCCATCTACCGTGGTGGTATCCAGAAAGCGGTTAGAGCGGAAGGTGAGGCAGCCCTGGGGTCAATCCGTAATGGAGTTCTAGCTTATTACGGTGAGTGGGGTCAATACCCTACTGAAGATTTAGGTCAAATAATGAACCAGGATTGGCATAACATTCAACCCGGTGAATTGGATGGCAACAATTTTACTGAAATGTCCTATTACTACCAGGGAGGTGGTTCAATATACCTTATTGGAGTTCATCGGGGACAGGTAATGGATTTACACCGCTCCCTCAACCAGGATGGCCTATTTCAAGACTGGGATGTTAAGGTTGACGAATAATTACAAAACTACAAAGCTGCTCTTAAAAACTGAACCAACCCCTACCCCACTTTTACTTCGCTTCATCCTTCAATAGAGAATCCACAATTTTTCCTGGCAAGATGCTCATGACCTTTTTAGCGGTCATGGCTTGATCCAATTGCGTCCTTCTCTCTTGTGTCCAAAATTTGTGAAGGACATTTTCATCAATATGAGATTCAATTTTAAAAAGAATTCTGTCCCTGAAATTCTGGCGGATGATGCCGTGTTCATCTAAAAATTGACGATGTTCAACCAGGGCATCCGTTAAATTTGAAATCCCCTCATCTTTGAGTGCACTGGTTTTAATTACCTGAGGTGGCCATAATCCTTTTTCGGGATGTCTCATCTCCAGCATGGATTGAATTTGGGCAAAAGCTTGGTTGGCTCCCTGTCGGTCTGCTTTATTAATGATAAACAGATCGGCAATCTCCATGAGACCTGCCTTCATGGCTTGAATATCATCACCAGATTCTGGAACGAGAACCACCAGGGTGGTATCGGCTGCCTTGGCGACATCTAACTCCACCTGACCTACTCCAACTGTCTCATAAACAATGATATCATAACCAGCAGCATCGAAAATATCAGCAGCATCCTGAGCCCTGAGTGCTAAGCCTCCATGACTTCCACGGGTGGCCATGGATCTGATGAAAACGCCTTTGTCAGCATAGTGACGCCCCATGCGAACTCGATCTCCCAGAATGGCTCCTCCTGTAAAGGGGCTGGTGGGATCAACCGAAATGACAGCAATGCGTTTGCCCTGATTGCGCCAATAGGTAATGATTCGATCAACCAGTGAGCTTTTACCAGCTCCTGGAGGACCTGTCACACCAATTCGATATGCACGACCGAGATGCTTGAATAAAGCGTCTGTAATTTCCATATCGAGATTATCGGTATTCTCTACAAATGAAAGCGCCCGGGAAATTGCCAGGCGCTTGGAATCTAATATTCCATTTAAATCAATTTTCATGGTGATTGGGATCAGAATTTGAGCTGATATATTTCCTTAAACTTGCTGTATTTACGAATAATCACCTTCTGTCCATCGCGGGTGAGCCAATTCTTCTCTTCTAATTTTTTCATCATGCGCGAAACCGTTTCGCGGGTGGTTCCGGCCATGTTAGCAATATCCTGCTGCATGGGCATATTCCCCAATGTGACGTCACCCATTTTGTAGGTTCCGTTTTCTTCAGCCAGGCCAATGAGGATAGACGCAATCTTACCCTCGGCATCACTGAGCGTCAAGTATTCGAGGTGCATATCCGTTTTACGCAGACGGAGGGCTAATTCCATCAATAAGGCCGTAGCCACTGAGGGGTGGTGTTCCAGTAGGTCCAAAAATTCTCGACGATTGATAGTCTGGATTTTGCATTCAGTCAAGGTAATGACATTGGCAGATCTGGTTTCTCCATCTAGGATGGCCAATTCGCCAAAGAAATCTCCTTCTCGCAGGAAGGCCAGGACGGCTTCACGTCCATCTTCCGCCAGACGAGTTACTTTTACAGATCCCGTTTCAATGACAAAAAAGTTGTCCCCGGATTGCTCCTGATGGAGGATATGCTGATCTTTATCGTAGGTTTTCTCTTGACATACTTCGGCAAGATGCGTGAGCACTTTGTCGTTTAAATCCGAAAATAAAGGAACCAACCTCAAGGAATCTTTGATTTCATCTAGCCTATCGCTCATCCTGCTCTCCTCCTGGTGACAACATCGTCAAAATATTGTGAGTTTAAATCCGTGATATTTAAAACTCTTTTTTGGTAACATTATTAAATATTCAATAAAGTAGGCAGAAATGAGGCAAAGCAAAAACAGAAAATTCAAAATCGAAAATTATTTAACATGTTGTGCAGGAGTAGAAGGACATGCAAATGCTTGATTTTTATTTCCACTTAAAGCGTTGACAGAGGTGTGGTGCGCATCTATATTCGCGGGCATTTTTGAGGAGAAAGAAAAAATATGCC